>JANQMT010000156.1:0-26569 GCA_028279945.1 Clostridia bacterium | reverse complement strand
GGTTAAATTTTTTAACTTGAATTCTTGTATTAATCCCTTTAGCATCTGTGCTTGTCCCGCCATTTCTTCACTGGCTGATGCACTCTCTTCTGCTGTCGCCGTATTGCTTTGCGTTACATCAGATATCTGCTCTATCCCTCTATTGATCTCAGATATGGCCGTTGCTTGATGATTGGAAGCTTCTGCAATCATACTGACAATATCAACCGTATCACCAACCCCACTAACAATTTTATTCAAAGCTGCCGCTGTATCATTTGCAATCTTATACCCTTCATCCACTTTATCAATGGAATTATCAATCAGATCCGTTGTCTCTTTTGCAGCTTGGGCACTTCTTGCTGCTAGATTTCTTACCTCCTCTGCAACCACTGCAAAACCTTTTCCATGTTCACCCGCTCTAGCAGCTTCTACTGCCGCATTAAGCGCCAATATATTGGTTTGGAAAGCGATTTCATCTATAACCTTTATAATATTTGCAATGTTTTTAGATGACTCTTTAATTTCATCCATTGCAGACAGCATGGTTTGCATTTGATCATTGCCCATCTCTGCATCCGACTTAGCTTTCATAGATAGATCATTTGCTTTATTGGCATTTTGAGCATTTTCATTGGTTTGATCTGCCACCTCTGTAACGGTAGCACCTATTTCTTCTACTGAGCTGGCTTGCTCCGATGCACCTTGTGACAAGCTTTGACTGGAGCTTGCAACTTGCCCTGCACCTGCTTCTACTTGTTCTGATGCAGAATTTATTTCCCCCAGCACAATATTAAATTGTTCTAAAATATGGTTGATGGAGTTTTTAAGTTGGATAAAATCACCAATATACGCTCTATCAATGTGACCTGTTATATCTTTATCTGCCATATCTCCTAATATTTTTGATATTTCACTAATATAGCCTTGAATGATTTCGCCTGTATAATTTAACGTATCCTTAATTTCTGCAAAATCACCTTTATAGTCACCTATCATTCTTGTTTGTAAGCTGCCTTGAGCAATATCTTTTAATACTTGAGAAGCTTCTTGTATAGGTTCTACCACCGCATCCATGGTACTATTAACGCCATTGATAATTTTAGCATAATCTCCTTTGTGCTTGGTTACATCTGCACGTGTCTCTAATTTACCTTCAAGTGCTCCTTCAACCAAATAATCGGCATCTTTAACCAGTTCATTAATGGCATCTATACAACTATTCAGATTGTTCTTGATATCATTAAAATCTCCATAGTATTCATCTGTTATTTTGTCCGGTAATTCACCCCTGCCAATTTTATCAACATAATCCGCTGCCATTTCTAAAGGTTGAATAACTGCATTCAAGGTGCTATTAACTCCTGAAATAATATCATGATATCCCCCTTTAAACTTTTCTTCATTCCCTCTCGCTGATAAATCACCATTTACAGCAGAAGCCGTCAAACCTTTTAACTCTTCAACTAAACTTTGTAATTCGAAAACAACTTTTTTCATACTCAACGCCAATACATCTTGATCTGACTTAGGCGTAATATGAATAGACAAATCGCCTTCGGCAATCTTCTGAGCATTATTTGACTGTTCCTTCATAGAATCAATAAGAGACTGGAACCCTAACGACAAATCGTAAATTTCGTCCCGAGTTTTAACCTGAAATTCAACGTCTAGGTTTCCTGTATCAGCAGAGTTTTGAGCAATATTCTTTAACGCTATAATGGGCTTAGCTAACATTTTGCCAAAAACAAATGCTACAACTACACTTAATAAAATAACACCACAAACGGATATAACCAGAAACTTAATCATTGCCTGTGTACTTTTATCATTTTGCTGCTTAAAATCATCTATAATAAGCTCTATATCATCAACATAATTACCTGTTCCTACAACCCATTGCCATGGTTCAAATAAAGTTGAATAGCTCCTTTTATGTGACGCCTCTTCTTCTCCGGGTTTAGGGTACCAATAATCCATATATCCGCCTCCCTCTAAAGCAAGCCTATTACTCTCCTTTATAATATACTTGCCGTTGATATCCTGAAGGTCGGCCCTGCTTTTGCCTTCCGTGTCTTCTCCCAAATTTACGATATTGATATAATCTACAGTGTCAATCCAAAAATAACCACTTTCGGCATATCTCATTTCCCTTACAATATCTGCACCTCTTGTTTGAGCTTCTTCCAAGGATATCTTTCCTGCTTGATACTCACCATAAACCTGGCTTAATACAGATATTGCATTATCAATCTGACTTACAATCATAGCGTCATAATCTTCATGTAACGCTTTAGAATATTCTTCATAATTTTTAGAAGACTGTTGCTTAATTTGGTAGAAGCATATTACTCCCGTCATAAGAACTGATAAAATTGTTATAGCTGTTATAACGATCATTACCTTTGTACTGATTTTTTTCATACTCATACTCCTTTCAAACTGAAACACATCATCTTGATAATAACCTACAAAACCTCCCTTCTAGAGCAAGTATATTTTTAACGTTTTGTGTATTATCGACATATTTAGATATTAATTTTAGTATTATTTCAAAAATTTTAAAAAAACTTTGCCTCCATCGACAAAATTTGACAATCTGCATTATGAATTAGATTAAAAAGTAAGTCATTTCAACTTGTTTATCAAATCGTGTTATAGTAAAATTAATAGTATTATAAACACTGGAAGTACTGGAAGAAAAGGAGGTATTCCAATGAAAAGTGATAAAATAAAAAAAGGCCCTGTAGGTGCACCTGTTCGAGCTTTATTCTACGGCATGGGATATACTAAGGAAGAAATAGATCGACCTCTAATCGGTATTGTCAATTCCCAAAATGAAATTGTCCCAGGACATATCCACTTAGATAGAATTGCCGAAGCTGCAAAAAAAGGTGTCCTTATGGCTGGAGGTACGCCTATCGAATTTCCGGCTATTGGCATATGCGATGGTATTGCAATGGGACATGCAGGTATGAAATATCCCCTTGCAAGCAGAGAACTGATAGCAGATTCAGTTGAAGCAATGGCCTGTGGTCATGCACTTGACGGCTTAGTTTTAATTCCAAATTGCGATAAGATTGTCCCTGGAATGCTTATGGCAGCAGCACGACTAAATATCCCATCAGTAGTTGTAAGCGGCGGCGCTATGAGAGCCGGTAATATGAACGGCAGGGTTTTAGATTTTAACAGTGTTATGGAAGCCGTTGGAACTGTTAAAGATGGCAAGGCAACGGAAGAAGAGCTAGAAGATATCGCTATGCAGGCATGTCCGGGCTGCGGATCATGTTCAGGGCTTTTCACAGCTAATAGTATGAACTGTCTTACTGAAGTCCTTGGTATGGGACTACCATATAACGGAACAGCTCTTGCAGATACGTCTGAGAGAGTAAGATTAGCAAAAATTGCCGGTAAACAAGTCATGGCATTAGTCGAAAAAGACATTAAGCCCAGAGATATTTTAACCCAAAAAGCATTTGAAAATGCTATTACAGTAGATATGGCTATGGCTGGTTCTACGAACACGGTGCTTCACTTGCCGGCAATCGCTCATGAAGCAGGTATCAAGTTAGAATTATCCTTATTTGATAAAATCAGTCATAAAACACCTTACCTAACTAAATTAAGCCCCAGCGGTATACACCATATAGAAGATCTTCATATGGCCGGCGGCATTCCGGCATTATTAAATGAGCTGACAAAAAAAGATTTGATTCATAAGGATTGTATCACAATAACTGAGATGACCATCGGTGAAAATGTTGCAAAAACAACTATTTTGGATCATGACATCATCCGACCTATTGATAATCCTTATAGAAATAAAGGCGGATTAGCTATTTTGAAAGGAAACATCGCACCTTATGGTTCCGTCGTTAAAGAATCAGCTGTAGCAGATGAAATGTTAGCCCATTCAGGACCGGCTGTTGTCTTCAATTCAGAAGAAGAAGCTGTGGCTGCTATTTTTAATAAAGAAATTAAAAAAGGAAATGTTGTGGTGATTCGATACGAAGGACCAAAAGGCGGCCCTGGTATGAAAGAGATGCTTGCACCTACTTCTGCTATAGCAGGTATGGGCCAGGATAAAGAAGTCGCATTAATAACCGACGGAAGATTTTCAGGTGCTACTCGCGGCGCAGCTATTGGCCATGTATCTCCTGAAGCAATGGAAGGCGGTCTTATTGGCTTAGTTAAAACCGGCGATATTATCAACATCAATATTCCTGAAAGAATTCTGGAAGTCAAACTTTCAGATGAAGAAATCGAAAAGAGAAAAGCAGTATTTACCAAACCGGAAGCTAAAGTTAAAACCGGCTACTTAGCACGTTACGCTAAACTAGTAACATCTGCTAATACGGGTGCAGTTCTTAAAGTTGATTAAGCTTATTTAAAGTTATTTTGACGCCAGTAAATTAATCTTAATTTACTGGCGTTTTTAATTTATTAGACTCGCTGAACGAATACGCATTATTGGCTGCAGGAGATATTTGGTATATAATTTGTAATCTGGTAATTGATAATTTTTTACTTTTTTCGTCATACGATATTTTATAAAATTTCTAAATATTTATACTTTTTTATTATTTTTAAGATTTTAACCATAGAATTTTTCTTTCATATAGAAATTTCAATGGTTTCTCTTTTTTGTATATCTCACTATTAAGAAGTAAAGAATCATTTTAGGAAAAGGTTTTCATGTATACAGTATTCTTTTGTTTTTTTAACTTGACACTCGCACTTATATATGATATTTTCTGCATGTAAAGGTTTTCACGAAACATACGATTAATAATAAAGGAGAGATTGAAATGTCTAACATCGTTGAAAAGTACATGGAAGTTGTTAAAAAAAGAAATCCTGGTGAGCCAGAATTTCATCAAGCTGCTGAAGAAGTTCTTGAATCACTGGTTCCTGTTTTGGAAAAAAATCCAGAGTATGTTGAAGCAGGAATTATTGATAGATTATTAGAACCGGAAAGACAAATTATGTTCAGAGTTCCATGGGTAGATGATAATGGTAAAGTTCAAGTTAACAGAGGCTTCAGAGTAGAATTCAATAGTGCTATAGGACCTTACAAAGGCGGACTTCGTTTCCATCCTTCAGTATATCTTGGAATCATTAAATTCTTAGGATTTGAGCAAATATTTAAAAATTCATTAACTACACTTCCTATCGGCGGCGGTAAAGGTGGATCTGACTTTGATCCTAAAGGAAAATCAGATGGTGAAGTTATGAGATTTACTCAAAGCTTTATGACCGAATTATATAGACATATCGGTGCTGACACTGACGTTCCTGCCGGAGACATCGGTGTAGGCGCAAGAGAAATCGGTTTCATGTTCGGACAATACAAGAAAATCGTAAATAGATTTGAAGGTGTACTAACCGGAAAAGGCATCGGTTGGGGAGGTTCTTTAGGAAGAACTGAAGCAACTGGTTTCGGAACAGTTTACTATACAAGAGAAATGTTAAAAGCTAACGGCGAATCTTTCGAAGGAAAAAGAGTTGTTATCTCTGGTTCTGGAAACGTAGCGATATATGCTACTAAAAAAGCTACTGAATATGGAGCAACCGTTGTAGCTGTATCTGACTCAAACGGATATGTTGTTGATGAAAATGGTATCAATGTAGACACAGTTAAGAAAATCAAAGAAGTTGAAAGAAAGAGAATCAGTGAATACGTAAAATCTCATCCCGAAGCAAAATATGTGGATGGCGGCAAAGTATGGGAAGTACCATGTGATGTAGCGCTTCCTTGTTCAACTCAAAACGATATTGATGTTGATACTGCTCAAACACTTATCGACAACGGCGTTATTGCAGTAGGTGAAGGTGCTAACATGCCTTGTACAAATGATGCAGTTAAATTATTCTTAGCTAACAAAATATTAGTTGGACCTGCTAAAGCTGCTAACGCTGGTGGAGTTGCAGTTTCTGCATTAGAGATGTCTCAAAACAGTCAAAGATTAGAGTGGACTTTCGAAGAAGTTGACGCAAAACTTGACCAAATCATGACCAGCATTTTCAAAGCTTGCGACGAAGCGTCAAAAGAATACGGAATGCCTGGAAACTATGTAGTTGGAGCTAACATAGCCGGATTCCTAAAAGTTGCCAATGCAATGATGGCTCAAGGCGTTATCTAATCTAATCGAACAGAATAACTGTTTATATAGATTCAAAGACAGCCGATTCGGCTGTCTTTTTGCTATAGGACTTTTATAGCTTTTTCAATGCTGAACAAATACAAATACGCTTCTTTTACATGAATATGCTTTATTTTTTCCAAAGCCTCCTTGTACAACTCCAGCTGAATTTTATATTTGGCAACAGTGTTATTAAGCCTTATTTCATCAATTGGCCCTTTTGGAAAATAATCATTTTTGTAATCCACTAAAATATAATGGTTCCCCTCTTTAAAGTAACAATCTATGGTTCCTTGAACCATTAACGGCTCATCTATGTTTTGTATATCAGGCATAACATCCTTAATATTTTTCACTAAATTAAATGGCACCTCTCTATATACATTTTCAGAATCCTTCATTCTCTTTCCAATTTCTGTTTGGAAAAATTTTAATATTTTATATCGATCTACAGTATCCGCTTCTTCTTGTCTCATAATTTCCAGCCCGACGATTTGTTTTATTTGATCTTCTATGTTCTGTAATGAGCCTGTTTTTACAGGGTCTATATGCTGCATTACAATATGTATAAATGTCCCTCTTTCTAATGCTGAATATATTTTCTTGTTAGAAATAAAAGAGGGGTGAGTGGTTAAATTCGGCATGTCACTTTCTTCATATCTGGCTTCCTTTTCAAACAGCCTTCTAATTTCTGTTACCGTCATCTTGGATGGGAGATTGGATGCCATAGCGTAATGATAAGACCAGTCCAGCTTATGCCTAACATAGTCGTCAAATTTTTTACTTAAATGGTCAAATCCTTTAAAAAAGTTCTCTCTAATCTCCTCAACACATTCACTCTTTTCTTGATTTGCCTGATAAATATATTGTTGGTTGTATATACTCACATCCCAAGAAGAAGCTTCTCCTTCCATAGTGGATTGAAGGATCAAGTCTTCTTCTAAGAACGATTCAACCATTGCTTTACAATGAGGATGCTTTAACAGCACCGGCATTATCCAATCCATATAGCACTGAGCATCATGAATAAATGCTTCATCTTTCAATTGCCATTTTCCAATGCTTTTTTTAATGTCTGATAATGTCCCTAAAAGAATAAGCTGGTCTTGTGCCCTTGTAAAAGCAACATACAATATCCTCATTTCTTCTGATAACAGTTCTTTTTCATACTGTTTTCGGATCACTCTTTGATTGATAACAGACGAATAAGTGCTCAACTCAGGATTTACACTTTTCATTCCAATACCAATATCTTTATGAAATATTAAATTAGACGAATACGACCTTTTATTGAACATTTTTCCCAGCCCGCCTACGATGACAAAAGGAAATTCCAGACCTTTACTTTTGTGGATACTCATAATTCTTACAACATCATCATATTCTCCTATTACCTTAGCTGTATTAATATTGGCTGATGTTTTTTTAGCTTGTTCCATAAATTTTAAAAATTCAAAAAGACCTTTCATTGTGGTGTTTTGAAATTGTTTTGCCTTTTCCATCAGGATTAATAGGTTGCCTTGACGTTTTTTCCCTCCGGGCAATGCACTAATATAAGTATAAAACCCTGTTTCTTTTAATAATTTCCATAAAAACTCGTCAATGGGCATATAAGTACCCTTTTCTTTCCATCCATTTATTTGATTAATAAATCCTTGACACTTGCTTTTCAATAACCCATCTTGTCCATCATCAGAATACGCTTCAAATGCTTGATAATACGGTATATTTTTGTATTCAAGTCGAATATCGACTAACTCTTCGGTAGTGAAGCTGCCAATAGGGGAACGTAAAACACTCAATAAGGGGATGTCCTGCTTTTTGTTGTCTATCAAAGCAATAAGATTCAAAAATATGCCTACTTCTACGGTTTCAAAGTAGCCCTCTCCGGCATCCATATATACCGGAACATTTTCTTTCAGAAGCGTCTCATAATATATATGCATCCATTCTCTTACTGTTCTCAATAATATAACCATATCTTTGTATGCCAGTGGTCTTTCTACACCCTTTTTACAATCAAAAATAATCGTACCTACCGATTCTTTGATTTGCCTTACAGCACTTAACGCTTCCACTTCAGCTTTCATCATGTCTTTAATCTCATCATCTATTTCTGATTGCTTAGAAGTGTTATGTTCTAAAAGAATAACTTTAGACGGCACATCGTATTGCTCTTCATATGTTAATCCTTTATATAAAAAAGCATCTTCATCATACTCAATTTCACAACATTCTTTTTTCATGAGATACTTAAAAATATAGTTGATGCCATTAACAACCTGCTCTTTACTCCTATAATTCTTATTGAGATCAATCTTTACATTATGATCACATTCTTGATCTTTATATGTATCATATTTATGAATAAAAATACCCGGGTCAGCAAGTCTGAACCTATAGATACTTTGTTTAACATCCCCTACCATAAACAAATTATCTTTACGTTTAATACGGTTGATTAAAGTCTCTTGAACAATATTACTATCCTGATATTCATCAATAAAGATATGGTCATATTTTTGCCGATATTCTTTGGCAACCTGCTCATCGCTTAATATCTTCAATGCAAAATGCTCTAAATCGTTAAAATCCATTAAATCTCTCTCAAATTTTTTCTCTTGATATAAATCATAAAATGTTTTAACCATCCCACATAAGCACGCAGCATATGGGTAGACGTCATTAAGCTCTTTTATATACTGTGAAATCGTCTTCCCTCCAAAAACATCAACCAGATCGGTCATAACATTTTTCGCTTCGTTTCTTAATGCTTTTACAGCGTCTTTTAAACCTAAATTGATAACAGGATCTCTTTTTGAAGGCAATCGTAGAAAATCCAAGTTCATTTGAAACATTCGAGTAAAATCATTCTGTATTAATAGGTCTTTATATTCGTGTATTTCTATTAAATCATTTTCAATAATTGGTGCGTAATGGCAAGGGCCGCCTTCTTTTTTACAAAGCACTAAGGCTTTATCCAATAGTTTTTCTGCTTTTATAATTTCATTAAGGATATCTTCCTTCAAGCTGTTATAAACAGCACTCGAAACAAATCCCTCTTCTGTTATATGTAATGCTTCGACGTTCTCCTCCAGCCATTTAAAAGGTTCCGGCATACTTTGAATGAAATTAAATGTATATAGCACCATACTTTTTATTTCACTATCGTCTCGATCTGAAGCAAAACGATCAGCAAACTCAATAAATACGGGTTCTTGGTTTTCAAATTGTAAATCCAGTAATTCTTCTAATGCTTCAGATTGCAGAATATGTTTTTGCGCTTCGTCACATATTTTAAAGTTAGGTTCTATATCAATCAGATAAAAGTATTTTTTTAATATTTCTATACAAAAAGAGTGAAAAGTGCTGATACTTGCTCGATGGATAAGGTTTAATTGATGTCTAAGAAAATTTTCTTTTTTTTCTTCATTACTATTATTCAATTCTTCTGTTATGGCATTCGCTATACGCTCTCTCATTTCACCTGCTGCCGCATTTGTAAATGTTACAATCAACATTTTGTCAATGCCTATGCCGTCTTTTATTAAGAGCTGCTTAATACGCTCAACCAAAACAGCAGTTTTCCCTGAACCCGCTGCAGCCGCAACCAAAATATTTTTATTTCTTTCATTAATGGCTTGTAACTGATTTTTTGACCATTGCATATAAAATCCCTCTACTTTTTAATGTAATCTTAGACTTATTATATAAGATGTCCTACTATTAATAAAGGTTTATGCTTGGTCTATACAAAATCATCTGTTTAATATAAATTGATACTAAGATAATATGAAGTCTCAACAAAGCAGAATAAGGAAAATAGTTAATTGTCTGCAATAATATACTATACACCTATTAATTTTAAGATATATAATTTCATGAAAATACTAAATAAAGGAGTTTACCTCATGAATATTATATCTTTTTTTGTATATTTGGTTATCGTTACATTCACACCAGGACCTGCTAATATTGTTATATTATCTATTACACACAACTTCGGTACAAAAAAAGCTATGGAATATGTCTATGGCGCAACGGTTGCTTTTAGTATATTGCTGACTCTTTCTGCTGTACTCAACAATGTACTTGTATCCATCGTACCGAGAATCTTAATGGTTATGCAAATCATCGGCTGTCTTTATATGCTCTATCTTGCTTACCAAATATATAAAATGGATTCATCAAAAGTAATTGTACAACGAACTACCACCTTTATGTCCGGCTTCCTTATGCAGTTTGTAAATCCAAAAGTGGTGCTTTTTTCGATGACGGTTATTCCAACCTTCGTTATGCCTTACTACACAACACTTCCTGCTTTGGCAATATCTGTTGTATTCATTATAATGATTGGATTTTCAGCATTTGTTACTTGGGTGCTTTTTGGTACAATGTTTAAAGAGTTTTTGCAGAGATATCAAAAAACTGTTAATATAATAATGGCATTATTTTTAGTTTATTCTGCTATTATGGTATCAGGCATCGTAAGCTTGTTTAAAGGGTGATGGATATGAACAGATTTGAATATAGAAGATCGGCAGGCATAACTGTTTTATCAGCAAGTTTTACTGATTTTTCATATAAAAGGCATTGCCACGAAGAATATGCCTTTGGTGTAACACTGCGTGGCATCCAGCAGTATAGCTCAAATGGCAGTTTGCTGTCGTCATATCAAAATGGAATTATGCTTTTTAATCCTGAGCAGCCACATGACGGCTGGTCACAGGAAAAGACAGGTATTGACTATGTCATGCTGTATATTGACCCAAAACTGTTTTTAGAGATCATTGAAAAAAAAGATATCATCCTTTTTTCTTCCCCAATTATATATAATAAATACCTTGAGCAAAATATATTGAATCTAGCTCATGCAATACTGGCCGGCAAAGATGAAGCTTTATGCTATGAATTGCTTCTTTCTCTTGCAAACAGCTTTACACAAGCAGATATTCGTGCAACTTACAGGAAAGACAATGCGCTTACTAAAAAAGCGAAAGAGATCATTAACAGCACGACACAAAGTGTGCTCAAGCTTGATGATATTTGCAAAGAACTTGATATTTCTAAATTTAAATTTATACGAGCATTTAAAGCTAATACAGGCATGTCCCCATATCAATATTTTTTAAACTGCAAAGTAGAACGTGCAAAACAGCTAATCGAAAAAAATAGAGATATTTACTTAGCCGTTACAGAATGTGGGTTTGTTGATTTAACACATTTAAACAGATACTTTAAAAGCATATACGGTACAACCGCCTTTGAATATATGTTAAACTTAAGTTGAAAGATTAAAGATAAGAGTGATGGATAGAACTCTTATCTTTCATTTATTTAGAAAAAGATAACAATACATCAAGGGAAAAACAGCCTGTGATATGTTTTAATTAATAAAAATAATACATTCCTTGTTTTCATTGCATTTTCTCAAGGTTTATGATAGATTATTCACTATAGTCCTGTTGTTACTAATTTTGTATAGTTGGCAAAAAAAGTCCCGCCTATTATATATTTGTATATTCATGAAAGGAAGATATTTATGAAGAAGAACACTGTATTGATGATTTTAGACGGCTTTGGTTGCAGTGATAAGATAAAAGGTAATGCAGTAAAAGCTGCTCATACACCGTCTATTGATCATTTAATGGCCTCTTATCCTCATACTTACCTTGGTGCCAGCGGCAACGATGTAGGCCTTCCTAATGGACAGATGGGGAATTCAGAAGTAGGTCACCTCAATATAGGAGCAGGTAGAATTGTTTATCAGGAATTAACAAGAATTACTAAGTCTATAAAGGATAACGATTTTTTTGACAACAAAGTTTTGCTTAATGCTATAGATAACGTCAAACAGAATAATAGTGCATTGCATTTATTTGGTTTACTTTCTGATGGGGGTGTTCACAGTCATAACACCCATTTATATGCATTATTACAGCTTGCCAAGAAAAATGATATTATCAAAGTTTATGTTCATGCATTTTTAGACGGAAGAGATGTTCCGCCAAGATGTGCAGCAAAATATATTGAAGCATTGGAAGATCAAATGAAAGAAATCGGTATCGGCCAGATCGCTACGATTTCAGGACGATACTATGCCATGGATAGAGACAAAAGATGGGAAAGAGTTGAAATGGCTTACAATGCCATTACAAATGGTCACGGGCAAATGGCCGATAGTGCTATAGATGCCCTCAATGCAGCCTATGAACGGGATGAGTCGGATGAATTTGTTAAGCCTACTGTAATTGTGGATGGCGGGCAGCCTGTAGCAACAGTAGCATCAAATGATTCTATTATCATGTATAATTTCAGACCGGACCGAGCAAGAGAAATCACAAGAACATTTGTAGACCCTGACTTTGATGGTTTTGAACGAAAAAACGGCTATTTCCCTGTAGCTTATGTCTGTATGACACAGTACGATGCAACCATGCCAAATGTTTTGATTGCATTCCCGCCACAAAAGTTAAATAACACCCTGGGAGAATATATTTCCGGCTTAGGCTTAAACCAATTACGTATTGCTGAAACCGAAAAATATGCCCATGTTACATTTTTCTTTAATGGCGGCGTAGAAGAGCCTAATAAAAATGAAGCGAGAATATTAATCCCTTCTCCTAAAGTAGCTACTTATGACTTACAACCTGAAATGAGTGCCTATGAAGTAACGGATAAGGTTATCGAAGAAATACAAAAAGAAAAACATCATTTAATAATATTAAATTTTGCTAACCCTGATATGGTTGGCCATACAGGTATTATGGAAGCTGCAGTAGAGGCTATTGAGTGCTTAGACAAATGCGTAAAGCGTATTGTAGATGCAGTTCAAAAAACTAATGGAGAGCTGCTCATCACCTCAGATCATGGTAACGCAGACGTTATGCTGGATGAAGATGATAATGTGGTTACTGCTCACTCATTGAATCCGGTACCTTTAATTCTTGTGAGCGATAGAAATGCGGCATTATCCGAAGGTATTCTTGCAGATATCGCGCCTACATTGCTTGAGTTAATGGGGTTAGATGTGCCGGAAGAAATGACAGGAAATTCTCTTGTTAAAGAACCTGTTACAGCATAGTTTAAGATTAATATTTCAAAAAGGTTTTGCAATGAAATGCAAAACCTTTTTTCGCTTTCTATGTAATCATACAGCTAAAATGCCCAAATACAAAACTATTTAATATATAATCTCAATATTCTCAAAAGCTTTAACGACGTCGGTTGAATCAGCAGGATTACCTCCAATGACTAAAAATTCTAGATTATTCAATTTAATAAGACTGCTCATATCTGATATCTGATTATTATGCAATTCCAGCGTCTTCATTTGAATTAAGTTTTCCAAAACATCAACATCTACTATTAGATTCTCACCTAAACCCAAGTATTCTAAATTCACTAAATTCTTTAGCGGGTTGATATCTTCTATCTTATTATGGTTTAAGTAAATGTTTTTCAGATTCGTTAGATTTGCTATAGGCCCTATATCACTGATCTGATTATTAAAAAAATCAATATTGGAGAGGTTCAACAAATTTTCCAGGGGGCTTAGATCTTTAATCTGGTTATTCCCTAAAGATATTACTTCTAAATCATATAGCTGCCTTATTGGTGATATATCTTCAATCTTATTGTGTGTTAAGTCAAGTGTTTTAAGTTTTTTCAAATGACTTATAGGCGTAAGATCATCAATAAAATTATATGGTAATTCTAGAGTTTCCAAGTTAGATAAATGTTGAATGCCTTCTATACTGTAAATGTCAGATGGATAGGCTTTCAGAGTTGTAATAGACTCTAAATCACTTTTTGTTAATGTTTGATTCGGTTTACCTAATTGCTCTCTTACGACTCGTTCCAAATTTTCATCTTCTATCCACTCATAGCATGTCTTTATGATTACTGTTTTTGTATCGTTATCCCATTCAACATTGCACCCTAAACTCTCAGAAATAAATCGAACCGGCACTAAAGTTCTGCCCTCAATAATCTTTGCAGGGATATCTAATGCTATGTCTTCCCCGTCTTTTTTTGCTATGGGTTGGTCTATAGTTAATTGTATTTTTGTTTTATCTTTTGTACCTATCACCGTTTTGCTTTCTGGTTCCCATTCTACTAAAACGCCTAAAGCTTCAAATATTGTCCTCATCGGAACCAACGTCCTACCCTCTAGTATAGTTGGAGCAACGTCAAACTCAACTTGATTGCCATCAATAATTACATGAATATCTCTATTTGCAACAGCTGTTGTAGACGCCATTAATACCATTATTGTTACTATCAGAATAATAAACTTACACTTCATCATCTCTCACTCCTTGTTCATAACAGCCTACATTTTATTATAACCTCTAAACTATATCTTGGAAATATAAACTTTAATATTATTAAGTAATACAGACTTAATATTTACAATCCTCTTCTCTTTTAATGTTGGAGTCCAACGAATTTCTATGCTTTTTTTGTATATACTATAAATTAGAAATGTTTTTAAATAATTTCAAAGAAGGTTTAAATTATGAAAAGAATGTTTTTTCTTTTTATCTTCATACTCCTTATACTCCTTATAGCTTATGCCTGTCAATCTAATAGTAATCAAAATAATTCAAGTCAGAAAGAGCCTGCTGAACAAATTCAAGAACGCTCTTATTCATCCAATATAAAAGAAAATACAAATACTATATCCAATGACAATAACGTTACTGAGGTGCTTCCAGATGGTATTCTGATTAGAGTTTACAAAAAAGATCGGATTCTAAAACTTTATGAGGATGGTCAGCTTATTGAAGAATTTTGTATCGCTTTAGGCCATTCACCGGAAGGCACTAAAACCATACAAGGTGATAAAAAAACGCCTGAAGGGAAGTACTTTATATGCACAAGAAATGATAAAAGCAGGTACACTCTATTTTTAGGCCTCAGCTATCCAAATATCTCCGATGCACAACGAGGTTTAGAAAACGGTGATATCACTCAAGAAGAATTTGATGAAATAAAAAATGCTATCCAAAATAAAAAAGCCCCCAATTGGAGCACTAGTTTAGGCGGAGCTGTTGGTATCCACGGCGGCGGCATATCAAATGATTGGACTTTTGGCTGCATTGCATTAACAGATGAAGATATTAAAACACTGTGGGAATATACAAAGCTAAAAACTCCGGTAGAAATCTATGAGTAAAAGTTTTTTTAATATCTAAGTCGCTCACTGTTTCTTGTTGAATAAAATAGAAATTTCTGGTATTATGGCATATAGAAAGTGCTTGATAGGGTGGTTAGCCACACTCCTTTTATAAAGGAGGTGGTAAAATGTACATAAGTTCAATAGATGTAATAACAATTTTGTTATTAGGAGGAACTTTCCTCATATCGTTAATACGTCTTATGTACGATTTGATAAAAAAAAGATAATCACCCTACTCCACTAAGGTGATTATCAGTTATTCATTTAATCTCTTGGTGGCTAACCATCTTTTGGTTAAGCACTTTCTTTAATTATATTATACGACAATATATTATTTTGTAAACCTAAATATATATTTTTATAAACCTAAAAAAAATAAATCTTACATTATTTTTCAATCCCTATACGTGCCTGAACCCCTTGTTTGTAATAGTGTTTTATTTCTTTTATTTCTGAAACCAAATCAGCAAACACTTTAATAGATTCAAGTGCATTTCTGCCTGTTAAAATCACTTCTACATGCTCTTTTCTGTTTTTGATCATGTCGATGACTTCTTCTACATCAAATAATTTATAATAAAGCGCAATATTGATTTCGTCCAATACCACTACATCGTACTGCCCCTCTTTTAAAATCACTCTTAACTCATCCAGTCCTTCTTTTGCCATCGCTTTATCTTCTTCTGTCGGATTATTCAATATGAACCCGTCTCTTCCATATTGCTTTAAAGTAAAATTCTCTAATAAATCTGCTGCTTTTAATTCACTGTATGCCATGCCTTTAACAAACTGTGCAAAATAAACCTTTTTACCGGCACATATGGCACGTAGGCTTAACCCTAATGCTGCAGTGGTTTTTCCTTTACCATTTCCCGTATAAACATGTACATATCCTTTTTCCATTGTTCCCCTCCAAATTTATATATAGTATAATAACAGGGCTGAAAACCAGCCCTGCCATCATTATAGTATCTTAAACCATATTTTTCAAATCTTTGCTGACCATTAATTCCGCCTCAGTTGCAGCCATGACTTCTTCAACTGTAAACTCAGGATTGATTTCTTTTAAAAGCAATCCTTCTTTGGTGACTTCAATAACAGCCATCTCTGTGACGATTAGACTGACCTTTCCCACCGCCGTTAAAGGTAAGGTGCATTTTTTAAGGATCTTTGGCTTGCCTTTGTTGGTATGTGTCATAGCGACAATAACACGCCTTGCACCGCTGATTAAATCCATGGCTCCGCCCATACCCGCTACCATCTTTTTAGGGATGAGCCAGTTGGCAATATCGCCTTTTTCATCCACTTGCAAAGACCCTAAAACCGTTGCATCCACATGTCCTCCTCTGATAATACCAAAGGATACTGCGCTGTCAAAGAATGCCGCCCCGGGTACGGTAGTGACATGTTGTGCCCCTGCATTGATTAAATCTTTGTCTATATCTTCTTCATCCGGCTCAGGTCCTAAACCAACAAATCCATTCTCAGATTGAAAGGTAATGTCTAAGCCCTCAGGGATATAGTTAGCAACCTGAGTTGGCAGTCCTATGCCTAAGTTGACGACATCTCCGTCTTTTAATTCACCGGCCACTCTTTTTGCTATAAAAGCTTTTACATCATTCATTTTAGACTTCACCTCCAACGATATAATCTACAAAAATATGAGGTGTCATCACATGGTTTGGATCAATCTCTCCAACCTCAACAATTTTTTCTGCTCCTACAATAACGGTATCCGCAGCGGTTGCCATGAGTGTATTGAAATTTCTCGTAGATTGGTTATAAACGATATTCCCCTTTTTGTCTACTACAGAGCCTCTGATCAATGCAAAATCTGCTCTTATAGGTAGTTCCAGTAAGAAAGATTCTCCCTTTATTTCAATAATCTCTTTACCCTCTTGCACAATAGTCCCTAAACCGGTTTGTGTTAATACACCGCCCAGACCTGCACCACCGGCTCTTATCTGCTCTGCCAGAGTGCCTTGAGGGACCAAATCAATGTCCATTGTACCTTCTGTCATTTGTTTACCTGCTTCCGGATTCAGTCCAATATGAGAGGCAACCAGTTTTTTCACTCTTCTATTAAGAATTAGCTTACCAATACCTGTTTCTCTTAACCCTGCATCATTCCCTATAATGGTTAAATCTTTTACACCCTTTTCAAGCAACGCATCTACCAGTATCTCCGGCGTTCCGTTAGCCATAAATCCGCCGATCATAATGGAAGCACCGTCATGAATATCTTTTATTGCTTCTTGTGCGGTTACAAGTTTGTTCATCTCTACATCACTCCTACCTTGCCTTAAGATTTAAAATTAAGAATCCTTCTTGCATCATTAGGCGATGCGATTTCACGATGAAGTTCTTGAGCTAATCTTACCACTTTTTCCACTAGTTCGCCATTAGATTTTGCCAATTTTCCTTTTTTAATGTATATATTATCTTCAAAGCCGACCCGTACGTGCCCCCCCATTATAATGGATGCTGCTGCTATTTCAAATTCACTTCTTCCGATACCTGTTCCTGTCCAGGTGCTGCCCATAGGTATGCTTTCTGCCATAAAAACCAAATCCCTTAAAGTGGCAGACATCTGAACGCCTAAAACAAAGTTAAAATGCAAAGGTGCTTCTAATACTCCCTTTTTGAACATTCTTAAAGCAATATCAATCATCCCTTTATCAAAAACTTCTATTTCAGGCTTTATATTATTTTCAAGCATGGTTTTTGCAAAGTTTTTAATGGTATTGTCCGTATTAATAAATACCTCATCGCCGCCAAAGTTACATGTGCCGCAATCTAAAGTAGCAAATTCAGGCTTGGGATCTACAAATATAGACTGAAGCCTCTCCATATCCGTCATGCCTACTGCTCCGCCGGTTGATGGCTGAATGATAACATCCGGACACTCTACTCTAATAGCATCCATGCACACTTGAAACCTTTCTTTGCTTTGAGTAGGTGTTCCATCATCTTCACGGACGTGTAGATGAATAATACTTGCCCCTGCTTCATAAGCCGATTTTGCTTCTCGAACGACTTCTTCAACGGTATAAGGTACATTTGGATTGTGATCTTTAGTAACCTCTGCTCCGCTGATAGCAGCTGTAATAATTAACTTTTCCATAACTCCACCTCTCAACCCAGATTACATTAAATTTCTATCTACCATTTCATTAACTACGAAGGTCGCGACGTGATATGCATATGATCCCGTTCCAAAACCTGCATCATAACCCAATTCTTTTGCCAATTCATGGGAAACTCTAGGGCCCCCGCCAACTAAAACAATCTTATCTCGAATACCTTCGGCTTCTAAAAGCTCTACCAGCTGGGTCATATTTGGGATATGCACATCCTTTTGAGTAACAACTTGTGATACTAAAATAGCATCTGCCTTAAGTTCAATAGACTTTGCAACCAATTGCTCATTAGGCACTTGACTTCCCAAATTATACGCTTCAATACCCTTATATCTTTCAAGTCCGTAATTGCCGTTATAGCCCTTCATATTCATAATCGCATCTATACCTACCGTATGCGCATCTGTTCCTGTACATGCACCCACAATGACAACATCTCTTTTGATGTTTTGCTTAATAAAATCTTCTACCTGATACTTATCCATAATATCAATATCTACTTTTGGCACTTCTATTTTTGTATAATCTACTGTATGCCGACACTTGCCATAAACGACAAAGTAAGTATATCCAATCCCTAAGTCGTTAGAATAAGCGACAGCAGGTTCATCTAATCCCATTTTTTTTGCCAAAAGTTTTGCCGCCTCATCGGCTTCATCACAATGCGGCACGGGTAGTGTAAAACTCAACTGAGTCATGCCGTCATTTAAAGTATCGCCATAAGGTTTTACTTGTGTTAAATCCACCTTATCTATCGCCATAAGTCTTCACCACCTAACATCAAATCAATAAACGGATTAAAATACGCTTCCCCTTTTTGAACAACACCTTCTAAACCTTTTCCACCATCTTTAGGCCGTTTAACGCCTGCAAATTTTCCTTTTTCAATCGTTGAAAACAATCCTTCTTCTTCTATATCTTTTAATAAAACCTCTGCATTAAATAAAACTTTCTGCGCTCTTTTTTGAATGATACCATCTTGTTTGAATTCAATTTCACTGCTTAAGTCTCTGGCATTATTGAAAATATATTTGGCATTTTCAATAGAAAGCATCCTGTCCTGCAAATGAGGTGTATGAATGGCCTCTGTCAGCATACCCAATAATTGCAAAGACTGTTCTGTCGTAATGGCCACTAGGTTAAACAATGCATCTTGAACATGACCTTTGAATATATTGCCTGTCATAAATTTAGTGGGGGGCATATATTTCAGCGGTGCTTTGGGGAAAATCTCTCTGGCCATTTGAGCTTGTGCCAATTCATACAGCAGTCCATTTTCTAAGTTAGGATTCATTTCAAAAGCATGACCTAAACCCATTTGTTCTTCGGGAATTCCTGCTTTTAATGCAAATTGCTCATTAATAAATTGAGAAGCCAGTACCGTATGTGCTTCTTCTACCGCATCTGCAGTGGTTAGATAATTGTCTTCACCTGTATTAATGATAATACCTGCAAAACCATTGATAACTCTTGAGAAAAATTGATCCACAATGGTCCTTTGCATATTAATATCTCTGAATAAAATGCCGTATAACGCGTCGTTCAGCATAACATCTAATCTTTCCATTGCACCCATAGCTGCAATTTCCGGCATGCATAGTCCTGAGCAATAATTGCAAAGTCTTATATAACGATTGACTTCTTTACCAACTTCATCTAATGCAGCTCTCATGATCTTGAAGTTTTCTTGAGTCGCATAGGTGCCGCCGAATCCTTCAACCGTTGCACCATATGGTACATAATCCAACAAGCTTTGTGCTGTTGTACGGATAACCGCAATAATATCCGCCCCTTGTCTTGCCGCTGCTTGGGCTTGAATCACATCTTCGTAAATGTTGCCTGTTGCAACAATGACATATAAGTAAGGCTTTTTACCTTCCCCTATTTCTTCTATCCATTGATTTCTGGATTCTTTGATACCGGCAATTTTTCTAACGGTATCTTTTGCTACAGGCATAATGGCCTTTACAATTTCATCTTTACCGGCAATCTTAAGTTTCGTAATATCCAATTCATTTCTGCTGATCTTTTCTGCAATTTCTTGGGGAGTACAATTGGTTTGACATATGGCATTGCCTATCCAAAATGCCGCTCCCTGAGAAATTCCGCCGCCTGCTTTTATATTATCTACCACAACATTGGGCAGTGGCTTTTCTATATCATCTACACCATCTATGCCTAAAAAACGGCAAATGGTCCTTTCAATTGTATCGGTTGAATGTCGATCAATAAAATTTTGCATATCATCAGCAATATTTTTTGCTGAGTTACGAGCGCTTTCAATAACGCTTGGATTTAAGTTTAATTTGCTCATTTCTGACCTCCTACTAATCATCTAGTAAGTTTGGGTTATATTGTTTTTCGGCTTCTTCGATTATTTCTTTATCAAATCCCATTAAGGCTGCAATTTTCAATGCATCTTTAGGAACATCATTTGTGGTGCTGATTTTCTTTAATCTATAATCCATATATTTTCTTATGATTCTGAGTTTATCCTTTTTTTGAGCGAATTCAATTTCTCTTTTTAGCTTTTCGTAATCTACTCTTGATAAACCCATCACCTGCATATTTACAACGGCTTTATCCGTTGCTATCCGGTCATAATGTGTCGTCATGACCGTAATGTCATTTCTGTGGTTCATATATTTTATGAGCCCTTTGGATATCGCCCACCCTTCAAAGGGGTTGGTTCCAGAGGCAAATTCGTCAATGAGTAATAGGCCTCTGTCTTCTCTATTTTCTAATGCACGTTGAATATCCTCTATCTCACCGCCAAAACTGCTTAGACCTCTTGAAATGGATTGATGATCTCCCATATTCGTAAATATATAATTGCTTAAACCCATTTCTAAATTTTTACATGGAACAAACAGACCGTATTGAGCCATGGCTGCAGTGATAGCGATCAGTTCTAATGTAATGGTTTTGCCGCCCATATTAGCACCGGTGATACACGTTACACCTTTTTCCAGGCTGATACTGATGGGCATATACACTTCATTTTTCTTATTCAGCATTTCTTCAACTTCTAAATGTCTGCCGTTTAAAATTTTTATTTGATGCTTTTTATTAATCTTTGGCTGCATGGCATTTGTATGGATGGCCATATTTGCTTTTGCCATTCTAAAATCAAGATTACCCAGATGCAGCATGTTTTTTTTCAAATCTTGATAGTAGCTGTAAATTTCTTTAGATATCATCTGCTTTATTCTATATTCTTCATCTTCTATTTGATGTTTGATGGTTTCCACCTGTGCTTTGTACGCCAGAATCTCTTGAGTTTCTTTAATGGCATAAATATAATGTAAATAACTTTCAGAATTAAAATATAAAAAAGGTATCTCTTTAACACGTTCAATTTGCGTTTCATTATCTTTTATAATGTGAACTTCTCCTTTTGGAGTCACTGAGATATTATATGCTTCGTCTAAAATCTTCTTTATATTCTGCCTTTCGGTATTGATCTTTTGCTCCGTTATTTTTTTGTTTTTTCTTAGAGATTCAAGCTGCTTAGAATAAGCATCATAAATATAAAATGTACCCATTTTTTCATCGTTAGGGTCTAATGTTTTCATAAGGGATGGTATGCCATAGACATGCATATCATTGGGGAGTCTTTTAACAATGTCCTTAATCAGTTTTTCTATTTCTACAAGCTGCAATAGAAAGTTTTTAATTTCATAAATATCAATTTCAGTCAGTACTTCTTGCTTTGACCTTTCAACAGAAGTGGTAATATCTTTCACATGAGCTAAAATTTCAATAATCTTTTGAGACCGTTTTTTATCATCTTCGATTAACGATTTAACGATAGCAACTTCCATGTGCTCTTGGATGAGTTTGTCTTCCTGCCCCGGTTTATAAGGCTTCATGCTCTTCTTATTTCTTAATCCGTACGGTGTCAGAACTTCAACCTTATTAAAGATATATTCCATTTTTGCTGATAAATCCTTATCCATAAACCTCATTACACTTCACCACCAAAATAAATATCTACAATATCGATGTCTTTAATACTTTTTTTCATCTTCTCCATCAACACGCCCGGATTAAAGAAGTAGCCTTTTGGAGAATATGAATTCAAAGTTATACCAATTAAATTGATTTTGTTAAGCACTCTTACATTAAGGCCTTGACGTTTCAAAGTTTGCCATTTCCTTGGGTTTATAAATACTTTCGTTCCGTCCTTAATAATAAAAGTAACATTTTTAAACTTCTTTATATCTATATTCATTAGGGTGCTAAAGGTTAAAGCACCGGGTATATAAACGTATCGAATAGATTCATCTATTTTTTCATTAATAAAATGGGAATTGCTAATTCCTGTTTCTAACTCTATTTGAAAAATATTGAATTCATAATCAACAACAAGTAAACGGTTTACGTTTTCCTCATATAAAATGGTATTTTTTAGGAAATCATCTTCCAATTGCTGCAAATTATACAAATCTACAACATGAGCTGTTTCCTCTACCACTTTATTGATATCTCTGCTCAGGACTGCGCCGGTTGCTAAGATTGTAGCATCAGAGATGAGAGGAGATGCAGAAGCTTTTCGGTCAATAGAGCCATCAATGATGACTGTGTCTATTCCATAATCCAGCATATCGCAGCATATTTCTTTAATATCGCTGGTGTTGGTTGGGCCTGCTATTTGAACATTTCCATTTTCCTTTACTTTGCATATTAATACTTTCCCTAAAGGGGTATCAAAATGGGTTACCTTTATGATTTCCAGGCTTGCTTCTGCCTCTTCGTAAAGCTTTGCCGTAGTGGTAATGATCATACCTTCGTTAGCATAAATGGCCGGCTTTTCAATAGTGGTCACGATGTCTTGCTTTTCTCCATCCCGACCGGTTGATGTTAATCCCAGCAAGATGTTTTCACCGATTGCTTTGTCCACCAAATAATTTAACGTCGTCGTTTTTCCTGCATTTTTAGCAAGTCCAACGATGGATATAATTTTGTGTTCTTTAAAAACTTGACTTGTCAGCATCAGCTCTCATCTTTCTTTCTGTTATTTACTATTATTCCTTATGATGTCTTTTAGCTCTTGCGTATTCTTTTGGCTCAATAGCCATTTGATTTGTTTCTAACAATTTTGCTATACCTTCATATTGATCTTCATCTTTTGCATCCAACTCTTCAATATACTGAGGCTCAGCATAAGTTGTAATAACCCCTTCATAGTTTCTTAATACAACTTTTGTTGGAGACATTGAAATAATATATTGAGGCATTGCAGGTGTTTTGCCGCCGCCTCCCGGAGCATCTATCACATATGTAGGCACCGCATATCCTGATGTATGTCCTCTTAACCCTTCAATGATTTCAATTCCTTTAGAAACCTTAGTTCTGAAATGCTCAATACCCATAGATAAATCACATTGATAGATGTAATAAGGTCTTACTCTATTTTTAACAAGAACATGCACTAAATCTTTCATGATTTTAACATCATCGTTAATGCCTCTCATCAGCACAGATTGATTGCCTAAAGGAATACCTGCATCGGCAAGCTTTCTTAAAGACTCCATCGCTTCAGGTGTCATCTCTTTTGAATGGTTAAAGTGAGCATTCAACCAAATAGGGTGATATTTCTTAAGCATATTCACCAAATCATCTGTAATCCTTTGGGGCATTACTACAGGCGTTCTGGAACCGATTCTGATAATTTCAACATGAGGTATTTCTCTTAGCTTTTTAATGATATACTCTAATTTATCATCAGACATCAATAAAGCATCTCCTCCTGATAAGAGCACATCTCTAACGCCTGGTGTATTTTTAATATATTCAATTCCTTTTTCAATAGCTGCCATGCCTTTTTCAGAATCATTCTGACCGGCAAATCTTCTTCTGGTACAATGTCTACAATACATAGCACATTGATCTGTGATTAAAAGTAACACTCTATCCGGATAACGATGTGTTAAGCCTGGTACTGGCGAATCCTCGTCCTCATGAAGCGGGTCCTCCATATCTAACGCACTTTCATAAGATTCTTGTATTCTTGGTACTGCTTGTAATCTCACTGGACATTTTCTATCTTGAGGGTCCATCAAAGAAGCATAATAAGGTGTTATGCCCATACGGAATTTTTTTAACACAGCATCAATATCTTCCTTTTCTTGGGCTGTTAAATGGATTACCTTTTCCAGTTCTTCAACCGTAGTAATTCTGTTTCTGACTTGCCATGCCCAATCATTCCAATCACTCTCCGTTACACCCTTATAGATATCCAATGATTTGTAATTTTTTAGCATTCGCCAGCCTCCTTATATGAAATATTTTTATTTTTCCAGAGTGATCCTTTAACCCAGATTATTCACGATAAACTACAAAAAGAATATGCTCTGGTTTTTATTATGCATATGTTGTCTCAAATAAATCGCGTAATGGCTTACAATCTCGCAGAACTTGTAAGGTTATCTCAGCATGATCTCTCGTATAACCATTACCCACAATCATATTGGCATCTTTCCCCACACCTTCTGCTCCAAGGGCAGCTTTTGTAAAACTGGTTGCCATACTAAAGAAATATACCGTGCCATTATCTTTTGTAATAATGATACTTGACATTTCTGTGTTGGGAATATTGACGCAGTTAATGACTATATCTGCTAACTTGCCGCCTGTAACTTCTCTTACTTTATTATATATCTCTATAGCTTGTGTTGCATCCGCTTGAATAAATGCATCTGCTAATCCAAGTTTCTTTGCTTTGTTGACACTCTTTTCACTTCTGCCTATACAAATAACTTTTCCTGTAACACCCGCTCTTTTCTTAGCTTCATACAAACATAACAGCCCGGATTTTCCACCCCCGCCAATAACAACTACGATATCACCAGGCTTAACCAGTTTTGCAGTTTGCGCAGGTGCACCGGCAACATCAAGTGCAGATAATGCTAACTTTATGGGCATATCTTCCGGTAATTTTGCATAGATACCACTCTCAAACAGTATAGCTTTTCCTTTTATATCGACTTGATCAATTTCTTTTCTTATATTTAGTATTGCTTCAATGACCAACGGTGTTAAAGATAAAGAAACCAATGTAGCAATCTTATCTCCTTCTTTTAAATCAATTTTTCCTTTTAAAGCTTCTCCTATTTTTTCTATTGTTCCTACCAGCATACCGCCGGATCCTGTTACCGGATTATGATGCTTACCTCTTTCCTTCACTATGCTCATCATGATTTCTTTTATTTTTTCTTCGTCATTATCCGCTTGTTCTTTAATTTGTGTAAAACTTGCTGAGTCAATATTTAAAGTATGAACATCAATTAAAATTTCATTATCATAGATATCCATAGTATTGTCAATTTTTATTGCAGGTTGCGGCAATACACCTTTTGGTTCTAATACTCGATGTGTCCCATAAATGCATCCCTTCTTCATTGTAACCCTCCATTTAGAATCTTAAATTTTTGTGCACACTTATATTATGTGCAATTCCTATGCCATTTTTATAAAATAATTTGTAAAATTTAAAATGTTGAAATATGCCATATTAAAGCCAATACAAAAGCACACTTTATTGTCCATATGTTAATTCCGAGTCTTTTACGTATAAAACGTTAATAAAAGTGAACCGAAAACGAACAAAACAGCGTGCTTCTCTTATCTTATACACTTTTTTAATCTCTTATACCTATACCCAAATTATTCACGATAAACTACAAAAAATCTACTGCGTCTTTTGGTTTTCTTGAAGCCCTAACACGGAATTTCTAATTCCGATGTAGGTCTCATGCAAGGAGAAAGAAATTTCTAATTTCGTCTTCTCTACTGCCTGATTATGTCGCAGGTCTCATACAAGTCGAATTCTCCAATCTTTGATTAGCTAATAGTTTTTCAGTTAATTTTTCTACTGTACTAACCAAGTACAGCAAAAAAATTATAGAATCGATAAATTCCAAAATACTTGTACCTTTAGCTGGTATCTTGTATAGGAATACAGCCTAAATCATGTACTTTTTCCAGTGAGGCGTTGTTACATTCGTCGCAGGTACTTACCAGTACCTGCCCCTCACGATGCCTAGCCTCACAGAAAAAATTACACGATTTAGGTGCGAAGCAGTTTTAAAAGGATTGATTTTTTCATAGACAAGGCAGAA
>JANQMT010000105.1:0-112256 GCA_028279945.1 Clostridia bacterium | reverse complement strand
ATCCAATTATTCCGGCAATAGACATTAGTATAACATCTCCCGGGTTGTTTTGAATAGCAAAACTTCCAATAACTGCAAACAATATGATTGACGGTCCTAAAATGCTATAGGGCACCTTTAAAATATTACTGAATATTTTAGCTATTCCAATTGCAATAACAACCATAATGATATTGGTTACAATCATGGATCCAAAAACCCCTGAAAGATAGTCCGGTTGTGTCTTAATCAAAAGCGGTCCTACCTGAACACCTTGAAGAATAAGGGCAGACATCATGATTGCTGCCGCATTTCCTCCCGGAATACCCAACGACAAAAGCGGTACCATTGATCCGCCTGTTGCTGCATTATTAGCAGTTTCTGCTGCTGCAATGCCTTCAAGAGCACCTTTACCAAATTTTTCAGGGTTTTTTGATAATTTCACTTCTGTTGTATAGCTCAGAAAGGATGCTATGGTCGCACCGGCTCCGGGCAAAATACCTACAACCGTACCCATAATGGAAGAACGGAAAATCGTCCACTTAATACTCCAAGCTTCTTTTAGAGTTAAAAGATCAGCTTTTACTTTAGAACTTGAACCGGCATCCACAAACTTTGTGGGTTTATACGTCTGCTTCAGGACTTCTGTAACCGCAAACATACCAATCATAACCGGTATCATTTCAATGCCTCCAAGAAGCGTGGAACTACCCCAGGTAAATCGAGGAACAGCCTTCAAAGGATCCATTCCTACGGTTGCAAGCAAAAGGCCTATCAGGCCGGAAATAAGCGTTTTAACGATATTATTGCTATCCAGTGCCGTTAGGACGCTGAGCCCTAAAAAAGATACGGCGAACAGCTCTGACGGTCCAAATCTAAGGGCTACCGCCGACAACTGTGGGGAAAGCATGAACATACCTATAGAAGCTACCACACCGCCTATTGCAGAACATATCAGTGATGTTCCAAGCGCCTTGCCTGCTTTTCCCTGTAAAGCCAGAGGATATCCGTCAAAAGTTGTGGGTGCATTGGAAGGTGTCCCCGGAATCTTAAAGAGAATAGCAGTTATACCGCCTCCGGTAATAGATGCACAATATACTGAAACAAGAAAAATTATGGAAATAATAGGACTCATAACGTATGCAAAAGGCATGGCCAATGCAACTGCCATGGATGCACTTACGCCCGGCATTGCTCCAAATATAACACCTAATATTGTACCTGCACAGATAAGAAGAAAAGTCGAGGGTGCACATACAATCTGAAAACCTGTAACTAACATGTCAAACATAATTCATACTCCTTATCTATTAAAATGATTCAAGCAACAGGGCAAAATCACGAAGAATACCGTAACCTCTTGGAAGCATAATACCCAGGCCGCTGGCAAATATAAAATAAATACCAAATGTAACTATGAAAGCGCTTATTAAAAGCACCTTTATTCGTTTTTCACCAATTAATCTTGAATAAGCTATAAAGAAAATAAAAGTGTTAAGAATAAAACCAATTCTTTCAAGTATTATGGAATAGATAAAGACAGCCATTATACCCAAAAAAAGCTTGCTCTTTAAAATTTCCAACAGCCTAATATTTTTTACCCCGTTAAAATTACGGCTGTCCGCAGGTGTTTGTTTATATATTCTTACCATATTAATAATTATCAAAATAATTAATGCGCCTAAAATAAGCTGGGGCCACTGCTCAGGACCTAACTCTATTTCAGAAGAGGTGGGCATAGTTGCTCCAATATAGTAATAGCAGTAAACAAAAAAAAATAACAACACTCCATTAAATAAGAGCTCAAATACCAAGATGATCACTCACTTTCTTAATATTTCAAGGTTCGAGGCAGCTTACGCTGCCCCTACTTTATCAATATTTTATTTCGTAACTTGATTGTAGAAATTCGTAAGAGTTGCATATTGCTCATCCCATATAGTCTGGAAATCAACAGCTCTTGCATAGCCTGGTCTTTGGTCAAGTGCATTTGATTTCATCCAACTCTGAAATCCTTCACTTGCATGTGCCTTTGCTGCTGCTGCTTCAAATGCATCTATCGCTTCTTGTGGTGTTCCTTTTACGCAAAGAATTCCTCTCATTGGGCCAAGATAAGATTCTATACCCTTTTCACCTGTACACTCGACATCAGGAAGCATAGAAAGTCTTTTTTCTGACGCAACAATAATAGGCTTCATATCGCCAGATTCAATCAACCCTTTAACTTCTGCCGGTCCTACGGTAGCAAGGTCAATGTGACCTCCAAGAATCGCTGCATTGAGTTCAGCACCGTTATTAAAAGCAACTAACGGAACCTCCACTCCTGCTTTTTCAAATGTTTGTAATACCATAAATGCATCAACACCTGTAACGGACATAACACCGGTTTTAACTTTACCAGGGTTTTCTTTTATATATTCTATTAATTCGTCCAAATTATTATAAGACGCCTTAGAAGATGCAACAAGTACGTTGGTATCATGAACCAATCTTGTTACAGGTATAAAGGTTTCACGAAAATCTATTGACATAAGCTCTTGAATGTCTGCAAGTATCAGAGATTGGGTACCGATCATAAAAGTATACCCATCAGCAGGTTGTTTTGCAGTGTATTCGGTCCCTTGTACACCTCCGCCGCCTTCTACATTGTTAACTACAATTGGAACGCCAACTTCTTTTTCAAGTTCAGCAGCAAATGCTCTAAGTGTAGAGTCCGCGCCACCGCCTGCACCCCAAGGGCACACAAGCTCAATTTTTCTTTCAAATTTGAACCCGGTATCTTCTGGCTCCTGAACCTCAGGCTCGGGTGCTTCTTCTCCACATCCGACAAACACTAAAGTAAACATTAAAAGCAGAACCATTGATAATACAAATTTCTTTTTCATACTTTTCTCCCTTTCGTTATTTAATTTTTTTATATTATCCCTTTGATTTTTTTATAAAAGGGTATAATCTGAAAAAATTTTCAATCTGTCACTTTAACCTGACGTATCACATCAATAACAGATCCATCTCTATAGTTGATAACGCCTACCACCTTATCTTCAAAGTGTATTTGTTCAGGCTTTCCGACTAGTCTTTCAGCCTTTACTTTCAGTTCTTCTATTGTATATACGGGTATCTTAGCCGCTTTTAAGTTGTGTCTGAGCTCCCGTCTTAATGGATTGACTGCAATCCCCTGATCCGTTACCAGTACGTCAACCGTATGTCCCGGGGTGATGATTGTATTGACTTTATCAAGTATGCTTGGGATTCTTCCTCTTATTAAGGGGGCAACAATGATGGATACTGCTGCTCCTGCAGCCGTATCACAATGTCCTCCCGATGCGCCCCGTATGACGCCGTCTGATCCTGTTATGACATTGACGTTGAAGTCTACATCTATTTCTAAAGCACTCAGTACCACTACATCCAGTTGATTAACCGCACTGCCTTCATCATCAGGGTTTGCATAGTAGGATGCATCTATTTGATAATGGTATCGGTTGTTTTTCAGGGATTCTGCTGCAGACAGGTCAAAGCTTTGTACATCTAATATTTTTCTTATCAATCCTTCTTCATGAAGCTTAACCATCTGTCCGGTTATACCGCCTAATGCAAAGCTGGCTTTTACATTTTTAGCAATCATTTTATCTCTTAGAAATCTTGTGGTTGCTAATGCTGCTCCTCCTGAGCCTGTTTGCATGGAGAATCCGTCTTCAAAGTAGCCTGAGCTTTCTATTACATCTGCTGCATGTTTTGCAATCAGTAAATCTCTTGGGTTTGTTGTAAATCTTGTGGCCCCTGACATGATGCCTTTAGGGTCGCCTATTGCGTCTACTTTAACCACATAGTCTACTTGGGACTGTGGTATTGCAAAGGGAAGATTTGGGTACTCCACTAAAGTATCTGTAATGAGTACCACTTTATTGGCATATTGTGCATCCACTTTTGCATATCCTAATGAACCGCATACCGAGTGTGTTGTGGTATCTCTGGCATATCCGTTGGCATTTCCAAAAGCATCACATGAGGGGACGCCTAAAAAGGCCACATCAATTTCTACTTCTCCTGATGCAATGCATCTGGCTCTGCCGCCATGGGATCTTATGATGATGGGGATATCCATAAGTCCATTGGATATGGCGTCTGCTAAAGCGCCTCTGACACCGCTGGTTTCTATCCTTTTGACTACTCCGTTTTTGATGTGTTGGATTAAGGGTTCATGTACATCTATTAATGAGCTTGCCGATAACACAAGGTCACCTATTCCCATTTTTGCTATGACATCCATCACCATGTTTACGATATAGTCACCATTTCTGAAGTGATGGTGAAAAGATATGGTCATTCCGCTTTTTAATCCCGACTCAACGATTGCTTCTTCTATGGTGTCTAAGAATTTGCTTTTTATGGCATGGACTTGCCTTTCTTTTAGCTTTTGTGTGTTTTTTATGTGTCCGTTTGTTTCAGATATTTCATAGGGTCTTAGTTTCCCCAACCCTTGTATTTCTTCGGGGATTTCTCTTCCTACAGCATTTATCATTTATTCTCACCCGCCCTCACTTTATACATATACTCTTGCAGCATCGGCCAAATCGATGATTCTTTGAGCTCTTTGTACTATCGGTTTATCGATCATTTTTCCATCTAAGTTAACAACGCCTGAGCCTCTTGATTCTGCTTCTTTTATGGCTTCTATGATTCTCATTGATTTGTTTATTTCTTCTTCTGTGGGCGTAAAGATCCTATGAATGATCTCTATTTGTCTTGGGTTGATAATGGATTTTCCGTCAAATCCCAGTTGTTTGATGAGTCTTACTTCTTTTTCAAAGCCTTCTTCATCATTGACATCTGAAAATACTGTGTCGATGGCATCAATTCCTGCTGCTCTTGCTGCAAACAAAATCATGCTTCTTGCCGTCAGCAGTTCTATCCCATCCAATGACCGGGTTGTTTTAAGGTCTGTCACAAAGTCTTCTGCTCCTATTGCAATGCCTACCAGTCTCTTGCTTGCTGAGGCTATCTGGTATGCGTTGATGGCGCCTAATGCATTTTCTACAGCCGCCATAAGTTTGATGGTCCCTACTTCTATTCCTATTTCTGCTTCCAGCTCACCGATTAATTCATCTATCTGTATGATGTCCTCAGGTTTTTCTGTCTTGGGTAGTCTTATGATGTCAGGCTTTACGCTTACCATGGCCTTTACATCTTCTTTTCCAAATGGTGTATCCAGACCGTTTATCCTTACAACAACTTCGCTTCTTCCGTAGTCAATGGTTTCTAATGCACTGTATACCAAGAATCTGGCTGCATCTTTTTCATTAAGGGATACGGAGTCCTCTAAATCGAACATAATCGAGTCAGAGCCGTAAATATGTGCATCTCGGATCATTCCCGGGTTATTCCCCGGTACATACAGCATGGTTCTTCTGAGTCTTTTCATTTGACATCCCCCCATACATATTCGGTTGATCTGCTTGCCCTGTATACGGCTGTTAGGATTCGTGCCTTTATGGTACAGTCCAAGGCCCCTTTGTCATTTGCATATACTATGACATCCGTCATCCCGGTTTCCTTTAGTGTTTCTTCAATGACCTTTACGATTTGTTTTCCAAATTGTTCTTTAACCGTACTTTTTAAATTGATGATGATGCCTTTTTGCGTGTTTCTTTCAAGCGTTATCATAATGTCACTTGATTCGAATGTTCCAGAGATTCCTACATCAATTAGTTTCATATGCCACCCTCCTTTTAGTGCCTGCTGTTCTCATTTTGTATTTTTCGAATAATGTTTCTTGCTTCTTTGGATATGATAAAATCATATGTCGCCTGAGGTACCAAATCTTGAATCTTTTCAAGATCATTACTGCGAATGTACGCTCTGACTTTTGATGCACTTACTGCTGAATCATCCACTGCCATTCTTGGTATTTCAATGACTTGTATATGGTATCCAGGAAGCACCTCTTTCATGATTTGGTTATAGGTTCTTGTAACATGGCAATACGGCTCTTCTCCTATATACCTTTTATGGATGCCCAAAGATGGTGTAATGTGTTCTCCAAAAATTTTCAAATCCATTAATGCATGGGTTTCAACCGCATCTTGATATTCTTTTATAAAGTATGAAGGAAACGTGGCACTGGATATAATATAGTCCTTTCCTTTGTGCACAACAACATTAGGTAAATGTTTAACGCCTTCTTTTATCAGCTCATATCGTACTTCAGCCGGAAAGCTGGATTTATCTTCGGATACTGCAAAGATATTGACTTGGTCATTACGTGCAGCTGCATATTCTATGAGATATTGATGCCCCAAGGTAAATGGATTACAGTTCATCACGATTGAAGCAATATCTTTTCCTTCGTGTTTGTGCTCTGAAATGTCTTCCAGATAGCTTTTGATGCCATTTGGTTTATTTTCCATTAAGACGACTTTAGAAATCACTTCAGAAATTTTATAAAATCCTAATTCAGAAAATAGAGTATAGTTTTCGGGCTTCGTATATAAAAAGAGATGTGTATTACCTCTTTGGTATTGTTCACTGACCAAATGAGAAACGATTCTGTTAGATAGCCCCATGTTTTTATATTCTTGGTCTACCGCGATACACTTCAAAATTTTCTGACTAAAAGAACCGGTTGCAATTATTTTTTCTTTATCGAATAAAGCAACCGTATACTCGATATCATTATCAAATAAAAGATCTTGTTCTCCCAAAAACTCCTGGATTCTCTTTTTTTCTGTCTCTGAAGTTAATAACATAATTCTTTCCTGAAAATGAGCAAATTCCAAAGACTTCATCCTTTCTTTAATCATCTGATAACAAAACTTTTTGTATTTTATTATGCAGTTCAGCAGATAATATGGGTTTAACTAAATAGTCATCTATGACCGTACTGTTAATGTATCCGGCAACATTGTCATTAATAAAACCGGTTATTAAAATAATCTTCAAATCCGGACGAAGCTCTTTCAGCTTCTTTGCCAGCTCTATGCCTTCTAACTCAGGCATATTTTGATCCGTAATAATCAGGTCAAATTCATATGGATTAATACAAATATTTTTTAAAGCTTTCAAACTGTTAGTTTCAGTGCTCACTTTATATCCAAACTTTTCAAGGCTTTTTTTCATCACTTTTACTATTTTATGATCATCATCAACAATCAAAATGGATTCTTTACCTTCATCATAATCATCTCCGACCAATTTTTCATAATTTGTTTTTAATTCAATTCTGGGTAAATACACATTAAACGTGCTTCCCACTCCTTCTATGCTTTTAACCACTACTTTCCCCCGGTGTCTTTCAATAATACCGTGGACAACCGATAAGCCAAGACCCGTACCTTCTCCAACTGGTTTTGTGGTATGAAAGGGATCAAAAATCTTATTCATCATTTCTTTACTCATGCCGCATCCGGTATCTTTAACAGTTATTTTTACAAATGTTTCATTCATCAAATCTCTGTTTTTCAGATCCTTTTCCTGGTTTTTAGATACAACTCTCATATCTATTTCCAGAAGGCCGCCGCTTTCTTTCATAGCATAAATGGCATTTGTACACAAATTAATGAGCACCTGATGAATCTGTGTTGGATTTGCTAAAATATATCCACAATCATTCTTGGATTTATGAACGATGTTGATATTATTGGGTATAGTCAATTTCACTAATTTTAATGTTTCATTCACCAATTCATTGATCTTTACAGGCTTAAGCTTAATGGTTGTATTGTTTCTATGACTGAATATGAGAATTTGTTCAATAATATCTTTTGCTTTCTTGGACGAATCATATATTTCACTTAATTCGTCATACATCTCCTCATCTTTACAGTCATTCAGCAATAACTCAGAATACCCAAGAATAGGCGTCAATAAATTATTAAATTCATGAGCGATACCACCTGTTAAAGTCCCAATGGTCTGCAATTTTTGAGAGTGCTGTAATTGTACCTCACTTTTTCTCAATTCTTCGGTTGTTTTATTGAGTTCTTTCAGATATTTCGTTTCTACTTCAAGAGCTTCTTTATTCTTTTGCATTTTTAGTATAATAAACATTTCCATTGTTAAAATAATAACTACCAATGCTGAAATCTCAATTATTTTTTCAAGGCTTTTTCTTAAAGGCCCCTCAACTTCATCATAAGACATCGTCGTAGAAACCACCCAGAAATACTCTCCTATATATGCTCTGGCAAATGCATTGAGTTTTTTTGCTTTTTTTAGTACATTTTCTGTCCACCAGTATGAATGATATACCGAAGTACCTTCTTCATTAGTCAACTGCTGGTCAATAAGGTCTTCAAGTTCACTGAGATCAAGATAGGGATACAATTCCTTTCTTGTTTCTACAGAAGCAATACCAACTTTTTCTTTTACAGGGTGCATCAGAATGATCCTATCTTGGTCTTTTACCATCGCATAGCCTTTTTCACCGCCCTTTGCATTCCTTACCAGCTTTTCATACATACTTTCCAATTTTACTGAAGCTGCTATTATACCTGCAAATTCTTCTTCATAGAATACCGGCATGAACAAATTGACCGTAAATTCACCGTTAGAATCCTTGCGTGCTCTGCTGATATACTGAGTTTTGTTTTTTAAAACACGTTCAATGTCATCTTTCATTAGCAGTTCAATTTCAGAATTTATCGCTTTGTTTGGATATTGGTATATAATTTCTCCGGAACTGTCTATTTCATATATCATCTGAATATCGTGATTCTGTGCTTCTACAAATGCATTCAATGCTGACTGTATAGATGTGATATCTCCACTTTTGACGCCGTAAGCAAATTCTTCGTTTAAAGTAAGTATCTTCAATCCGTCCATCTTTTCGCTGACAAATACCTCCAGACCTTGGCAAATAGATTTACTGATGGTTAGAAGATGCTGCTGCTGCTGACTGATTATGGTACTCTTATCCGTCTCATAGGCTTTAAATCCCATCCTCACGAGAACAATTATAAGGGCCAGTACAATCAGCATTGTATACAGCACGGCTTTACTTGTTTGCAATTTTTTTGTCATTGGATTTATCACAGTCTTTATATCTTTATCCAACATTTTTACACCCCACAAAGAATTAGTATATTTTCTTATATTATATGTCCATTATACTTGTTTTCAATAATTAACAATCTACTTTCCTCTTCGAAAACATAGGGTGTTGTCGGTATTTTAATAAGTAATTTTACTTTTCAAAAACTTTTGTTGTATCGGTTATTTTAAATATAAACTCATAATCTTAAAATATTCTGACAAAATCTTAAAATTCTTTAAGATTTGCACCTGTAAATTGTTTTTAAAAATATTGTCTTATTCTTTGTAATAATTCATAAGACATCCGGAAAGAATGATCTCTTTTTCTTCATTGGTAATAGGCGTTATATTTAGCTCAAGTTCCTTTACTTCTTCGCCAACTATGTAGGCCTTTATTGCTTCATTTCCTTGAGATATTGCCCCTCTGATATCAGGTATAAATATATAATCCCCATCTCTAAATTCAGGCTCTTCTTTTAAGATAAATGGAATGATACCCCAGTTAATCAGATTTGAACGATAGCGTTTCGTAGCATATTCCTTAGCAATATTTGCCAACCCTCCAAGAACTCTTTGGCAAGAAGCGGCCTGTTCACGTGCTGATCCGTCACCGGGCTTTATAGCATATATGGCACTTCCAAATCCTGTGTCAGATGCTGCTACCTCTTCATATCCTTTTATGCTATTAATTTTTTGAAATATTTCTTTTAATTCCAAAATTGCATCCATAGGACATTTACCTTCAGCTCTGTGTTTTTCCGCTCTTTGTATTTCTTTTGCTTTTCCTACGTAAGAGGGATCTTTTCGCGATAATGTATATTCTGCAAGCTTAATGGGATTTGAACGATAACTAGACGTTTCCCCTGAAGGAATCAGCTCATCTGTAGTGGTTACAGAATCTTTTATTACCGATACAACCTTTAATACTATATTTTGTGTCAACTCACTTATTTCTGGCCAATCTTTTATATTTGGTCCAATCTTTAATTCAGCAGAGCTGTTCTCATTTTTATAGCCATCATAACAGCGATTTTTATAAATATCTTCATCAAAATAATATTTTGGTTTTGTAAAGTTGACATCAATATCCGTTGCCGGTGTAAGGCATCCGCCATTTACTGCTGTTGCTGCTATTGATCTTGCATCCATAAGCGCTACCGATGCAAACTGACTGTCCATGGGTTTTGAACCTTCTCTGTTAGGAAAATTTCTCGTTGTATGTCTTATTGAGAGGCTGTTGTTTGACGGCACATCCCCTGCTCCAAAACAAGGCCCGCAGAATGCTGTTCTAATGGTTGCCCCTGATTTTATCAATTTTGCTATGGTCCCGTTTTCTACAAGGTTTGAAAGTGTAGGCTGACTTGAAGGATATACGCTGAGTGCAAATTCATCGTTGCCTATTGATTGTTGGTCTAAGATATCAGCCGCATCACATATATTGTCATAGGTTCCTCCTGCACAGCCTGCAATAACGCCCTGTTCTACATATAGTTTATTGTTCTTTATTTTTTCTCTTAATGAATAATTCATATCAGAACTATTCAGAAGTTCCGATATAGCCTTTTCTGTTTCATAAAGAATATCTTCCAGATTGTCATTTAATTCTTCGATGGTATAAGTATTGCTTGGATGACACGGCATTGCAATCATAGGCTTTATTTTTGACATATCAACATATACCATTCCATCATAATAAGCCACTTCTCCGGGAGTTAATGCCTTGTATTCCGATATACGATTATGTACGTCATAATAATCTTTTACCTCATCATCTGTGGTCCATATGGAAGAAAGACAGGTTGTTTCTGTGGTCATTACATCGATACCGTTTCTATATTCCACATTTAAATTTTGAATACCGTCTCCTACAAATTCCATGACCTTATTTTTTACATATCCATTTTTAAATACCGCACCTATTATTGCCAGAGCTATATCCTGAGGGCCTACACCATTTTGCGGTGACCCGGTGAGGTAAACAGCGATTACGTCCGGGCGGTTTATATCATAGGTCCTGTTGAGAAGCTGTTTTACAAGCTCACCTCCGCCTTCTCCTATAGCCATAGTTCCCAGAGCTCCGTAACGCGTATGGCTGTCAGAGCCGAGTATCATCTTTCCGCATCCGCTCATCATTTCCCGCATATACTGATGTATGACCGCTTGATGTGTCGGAACATATATCCCTCCGTATTTTTTTGCTGCTGATAATCCAAACATATGGTCATCTTCGTTGATAGTGCCTCCCACTGCACAAAGGCTGTTATGACAGTTTGTCAACACATAAGGTATATCAAACTTTTCAAGACCGCTTGCCCTGGCGGTTTGTATGATACTTACATAAGTAATATCATGAGATGTCAAAGCATCAAATTTTAATTGAAGTTCTTTTGGATTTAATGAATGATTATGTTTTTTTAGAATGGAATAAGTTATTGTCTCATGGGATGCACTTTCTTTATCAGTTTCTTTTCCGGTTATTTTTTTTATGACTGCCTTTGAATTGTCTCCATCTGGTATGATTTGTTTACCTTTTATTAGGTAAACCCCGCTGTCGTAAAGCTTAATCATTTTAAAATCCTCCTCTTTCATTTGAAAATGATTTAATTTTATCAAAATATGAATAGGTTAAAAAATACACCTCTTTAATTAATTGCTCATATGAATGCCTCCGGCTTCTGGCACATATAACCGCATCCTCATCACATAACAAGCATTTTCTTTTTTCATAACCTACATCAGTTCTTGAAATGAAAGTAAAATCCTTATCTATGACATCAAAATCAAATAATCTGCCAAGCGGGTGGTTCTCTTCAATATGGATTAAAATTTCTTTAAGCTTTATTGCATCCCCATGGGATAAAATAAATGTCTCAGCCCCGGTTACACGGTAATAAGATGCTGCGTATAAAATATTAATATCACTTTCTTTCAATTTTTTCTTTAAGATGTCTCTCCCTTCATGATGAAGCTTTCTGCTTGTATAGGTGTTTTTGGGGGCTCCCGGGATATTTACCATAAAGGAAATCAAATTGGCTTTATAAGTTTGTATCAAACTCTTTTGTTTTTTTGCTCTTTCTTCCCTGGAAATCAAAAGCTCATTTAAGGTTATCGCATTATCGTTATCCATATAAATTGAATCTCCCGGATTTGTATTTTATAGTAAATTCCGAATAAATGGTTAAGCTAAATTATGAACCTATCTGTTCAAAATTACCTAAATATTGTATAATTAAGTATTATAGTCAGTGAATCTTAAAATACTCTTTATAAATCTTATTGGATATTAATAAAGTTCTTAAAATTTTTTAAGAAATAACAAATGTAATCTATTGTATACTTATTCTGAGAAGAAAAGCATTAAGTTGTTTTTCATTAGAAGAGAGGTATCAAAATGAGTAAAGAAAAGATATTGGTTGTTGATGATGAAGAGCAAGTCAGAAAAGTTATCATTAAAAGCCTGCTCAGAGAAAATTTTATTACCTATAGTGCAAGATACGGTAAAGAAGCTTTAGAATTAATCAATAATAATTCATTTGATTTAATCATTTTAGATATTATGATGGATGATATGGACGGTTTGGAGATTATTAGAATCATTCGAAATAAAGGCATAAACATTCCTATACTTATACTTAGCGGCCGAGTTGAAGATCACGATAAAATCTTAGGTTTCGGAATAGGTGCAGATGATTATATCACAAAACCTTTTAGTCCTGCAGTTTTATGTGCACATGTTAAAGCTCATATTCGGAGAAATAAAGAGCTGATTGAAATGAAAGAAAAATCAATAAGGCTTAAGGCCGGTCCTTTTACCTTAAACTTGAACACGTATAAACTATATAAAAACAATGACGAAATCATGCTTTCCGCTAAAGAAACCATGCTGCTGAAATTTTTTATGGAAAATCCAAATCAAGTCTTTTCAAAGGAACAGCTTTACCAAAATATATGGGGGGATTCTATTATTGATGACAACTCAATCATGGTATATATACGACATTTAAGAACAAAAATAGAGGACAATCCTAAAAACCCTGAGTTCATTCAAACAGTATGGGGTATTGGTTATAAATTTGTGATATAAATTATAGGAGGGTACACATCATATGAGAATGTGTTGTACACCTCCTTTTTTTTCATTTATACCCGACAACCGGTACTTTGTATTTTGTCGGCTAGTTCTTCATATCACAATGAAATATTTAAAACCAACTTATTCCCATCTAAAAAAGCGAATAGAGACACCTGTACATATCACCGCAAGGGCGACTATCACAATAGTAGGAATGAAAACACTGTCAATTGGCTGGCCAAGGGACGTGGCTTTCAGCAGTTTGATGCCATGGGTCAGCGGTAAGATATCAGCAAATCTTTGAAGCTTCTCAGGCATAACCTCATAAGGCAAGGTCGTACCGGAAAAAACAAGCATTGGAAAATACAATATGCTTGCTAAAACGCTTGCTGTTTTAATATCCCGTGCAACGCCTCCCACCATGATTCCAATGCTGAACATTGATAACATGATTAAAAAGTATGCGCCTATAAATTGAAGCCATGACCCGTTCATCTGATACCCTAGGAAGAGCTTAGCTACAGCATAAACCAAAACAAGTGAAGCAATTGAATAAAGCGCGTAGATTGTAACTTGTACTGCTAAAATTACAGCAGGACTAGTGGGTGTTACTTTAAATCGCTTTAAGATTTTCTTGTGTCGGTAATCAGATATGAGCAATGGAAGGCCCATTACACCACTGGCACATATGGCGATAGTCGCCACTGCTCCAAAAGATTGTTGTACAAAGGTATATCCGGCACCGTCAAAAGCAGGTTTATTTCCGTAAACGATGCCGAGAATAATCATCACCACAATGGGCATACAAATTGCAAAAATAACCATGTTCATGTCACGAAGGGATAACTTAAATTCCGTTTTGAACATTGTACTAAAAGCTTTCATTCTCTTTTTCCTCCTCATCTGTATACCATAGATATGCATCCTCAAGCTTTTTATAAGGACTGGATGCAATGGCCTCCTGCACGGTTCCATAAAAAATACTGTTCCCTTTTTTAAGAATATTGATTTTATCACACAGTGCTTCCACCTCGTCCATATAGTGAGAGGTTAATAAAATGGTCAACCCTTTTGCTTTTAAATCAGAAAGGCATTTCCATACATCCCGCCTAGCTCTTGCATCCAATCCTGTGGTCAATTCGTCTAAAAATACCACTTCTGGATCGGGAATTAAAGCAAGGACGATAAATAAGCGCTGCTTTTGTCCTCCTGAAAGTTCACTCACTTGACTTTTAAATTTGTCGGAAAGTCCAAATTGCTTTAACAACTCCTGGTAGCCCAAAGCAGTTTTATAAAAAGACTGTGTGACCTCACAAAGCTCCGATACCGTAATTTTGTCTTGATAATTGGCTTCTTGGAATTGAACCCCAACACGCTCAAACAATCTTTTACGATCTTTTTTAGGATTCATTCCCAAAATGGATACCGTTCCGCTATCTTGCTCTTTGGTGCCTAAAATACATTCAATTGTAGTGCTTTTACCGGCTCCATTGGCTCCCAGCAAACCGAACACCTCTCCACGGCTGACGGAAATATCTACATTCTCGATTGCCTTGATGCCGGCATAGGCTTTGGTCAGCTTTTCTACTTTTATTGTTACTTCCATACTTTTTTTCCTCCTTATTTTTTATCCAGCATTTTGTACGTTTTATTTCAATGCTGTGCTGCATAGCGTTTCCTCCCCCTCTTGCAAAAAAATAATAACACCAGAGCAAAGTCTGGTGTTATAGTGTAGGGTCGTTTTTATATTTCTTTTTCATCTTTAGAAGGTGCGCTAACACATTTTGTGCATTGTTCTCAGCAGCTTTTAATGATGTCAACAATTCATCACAAACAGATACAATGTCTTCACTTTCTTGAGGTGTGTCTATCACCTTTCTTATATTTACTTGAGGATTACCGGATAATGCCCTCAACATTCGCAAAATAGACGCAAGGGAATAGTTGGCACAACGGAGTGTTCGTATAACCTTCAACCGTTTGATATCTTCTCCTGTATAAATACGATAACCATTTTGCTTTCGTTTAACCGTCAGCAGACCATTTAATTCCCAATTTCTTAAGGTATCTATTGTAACTTGCAGATAATCAGCCGTTTCCTTCCGGGTAAGGAATCGTTGGTCCATTTTTTCTTTAGCCATATCGCCGCATAATATTTGCCTTACAATTGTGATAGCTTCTTCAGCATTCATCTGTTCTTTACCGATTTGTTGCAGATAACTCTCAGTAAGGCCAATGGCTTGATCAAAATCTCCGGTGGCTGAAGTTTTAATAATATCAATGGCTTTTTTCCGCAAACCGTTTTGTAAAACCGGTACTTTTAGGGCTGCTCTTGCAAGTCTAAATTGCGCCACATGAAAATCCGTAAACACGCGGTAGCCATTTTCCTGTCGCTTTGGTTTTGGTATCAGCACATATTTCTCATAAAGTCTTACCGTATTCGGATGTATACCAATTATCCGTGCAATTTCTGATGTGGTATAGGTCTTCATTTTATACTCACCTCCAACGCTTAAATCATATCACCGGCTAAAAGTCTGGTGTTATAGTGGAGGGTTTCATTATATACGCATCAACCGTTTAAATCAAGTCAATCTGTTTTAAAAAGTTAAAGTTAACTCAATCATCCAATGACATGATGCGAGCTATTAAATCTGGTTGACAGCCCCATAATATCTCTAATTTTTAATTTTGCAATGGCTAACAAAGGCAATGCCCAGAATGACTGAATTAAATTTGTAACAGCGTCCCCCCATGCGGCTGCCATACAGACATTTGGAATAATATAAAAAGCTTTCAATCAATGAATGATTGAAAGCTAAGGGCAATAGGTAGGCAGACCAAACTGCGTATTCTTTAATCTTATATTTTTACTTAGGAACAGGCATAACCCAAATCTCCATATACGTTGCATCAGGTGTTGTTTTATAATACTTTTCAGCAGAAAAAGGCTGTGTGACTAAGTCGTGTACTTGGAGCCATGTTCCAAAGAGGTATTTCATTGCTTTATTCAATGCTGAAGTGGTAAGCTCCGAAAAGCTTTCTGCCTCAAAGCAGCACACCACATATTCAGCTGCAGGTAATTCCCATATAGTAAGTTTTTCATCTGCACAAGCATCATCATCAGCTGTGCCACCTGCAAAATAAGTGAAGGTTTCACCACCGGATTCATCCATCATAGATGCTCCAAGCTCTATGCCGTCAGGAATTAAGCCTAAGATGTTTGGTTTATTCTCATGAAAGGTATCCCAAAGTGCGCCTGGCGTATCAACACCGGTTGTTTCGCCTAATGGTAATTGTGAGGAAATGGCTACCTGACCGGTAATACCTACATATTTCTCAGGAAAATCCAGTGTCTTACGTGTGATTTCTATAACAATGTTATCAGTAATTAACGGAACATCTTCATCAATCATTGTATAGTTTAGTAATAATTCTGGTTTTACAATTTGATTGAGACGAATAGGATTTTTGCGGTATTCATCAGGTGTGATATCAAATGCCATCTTAAAGGCTTTCGTATAACTTTCATGACTGTTAAAGCCAAAATCCAGTGCAACATCTAATATTCGTTTGTTCTTGTTCTTTAATGCTTCACAGGATCTAGCCAGTCGTCTCAATTTGACATACTCGCCTACCGGTTTATTTACTAATCGAGTGAAGAGCCTTTGGAAATAAAAAGGAGAAAGTGCAGCAATTGCTGCAAGTTCTTCTGTCGTAATCTTTTCTGACAAATTATCCTCAATATAATCTACTGTTTTTTGAATTGCTTCCCATGCATGCATATTTAGCACACCTCCAAATAATTTTTATAGTTCAATAATAATATGTCATAACAGGATTACGCTTGTTCTACAATGCTCTTTTTATAAATAATTCAATATTACACTTTTTATTCCTTCAATGTTCGAATGAAATTACAAATTGCATTTACAGCCTCGTTGGCATCTGGGCCGCTTGCATCAACGGATATCTTTTTTCCTGACTTCAATTCCCCTGAAAGTACGCTGAGAATGCTCTTAGGGTTGATCTTTATTCCTTCAAATTCAATAACAATATTTGATTCAAACTTTTTTGAAAGATCCACAAGCATGGTAGCAGGCCTTGCATGGATACCTGTGGGATTTGTAATAAGTACATCTTGCTTTACCATAAAACTTACCTCTTTTTACTGTCAATCAAGGCGATTGATTACTAATTGTAATTGCGGCAGCGTTATTACATCCGCTACCGCTCTATGTTTGTTTATAACAGGTTCATCTTTTTAAGGCTCTGTGCAACATTGGCTTTCAACTCGTCGCTGACATCAATGTATGGACTTCTCGGAACTCCTGAGTCAATGCCTCGCATAGCAAGGATTGCATGTAAAATAGGAACCGTGGGTCCGGACTTTATGACCTTGCGCATTTCAAGAACCCTGTACTGAAGCTCCATTGCTTTCTCCTTTTCTTCTTTGATATATGCATCGTACAAGTCTTTCATAATCTCTGGGAAAGCGTTTGCCATACCGCACACGCAGCCGGTTGCACCTGCATCAAATGCAGCAACAAAAATAGCCTCGGTTCCAACAATCAGGTTAAAATCTTTAAACTCTTTAATTGCCTCATGGAATGCATAATAATTTACGATATCAAATGAACTGTCCTTGCAGCCGCGTAATCCATTTTCAGCCAGCTTATATAAAAGCTTAGGCGTGATGGTATTCTGTGAGAGATGATGATTGTTGTACACAAATACCGGAAATTCTTCTTCATTAACTGCATCCAAAAGCTTGGAAAAATGCGCATACAACGCTTCTTCAGATAGGTTGGGAGAGTAGTAGGGTGATATCGCTCCAACACCTGATGCACCGGCACTTTTAGCATGCCTTGCAAGCTCACACGTGGTTTTTGTATCGGCAGTTCCTACATGTGCAACAACCGGAACCTTCCCATTTACTTCATCCAAAATGATTTCCAACGCTTGCTTGCGTTCGTCAATTCCCATGCATGGACCGCAGCCATATGTTCCAATAGGGTAAAGACCGTTTACATATGGCAGTAAAAAGCGGATGTTCTCACGAATTCCCTTTTCGTATAGCTCACCATTTTTATCAAATGATGATAGTGCCGGTGGAATAATTCCAATAAATTCTTTTGCTTTCATTATGTTTCCCTCCATATTATGTATTGGTATATTTGATGATTACATAAGTAATCTTTACCATCTTTAAATGTATTGTCGCAGCAAGTTTCTACGCCATATCATTGCTTTTAACTTCTTTTTCTTCATGTCTTATCCTAATTTATTAAAGAACGCTTCAAGATTATTGATACACATAGTCAGCATTCTCCTCAGTGTCCCGTCATCGTATGCAGCAATATGAGGCGTGATAATCACATTGGAAAGACTTAAAAGGGGACTGTTTAATGGCGGCTCATGCTCTAAGACATCCAGCCCCCCACGAGCACTGCCGTGTTTCAGAAGAAACTCATAAAGTGCAGCTTCATCTATTAATCCGCCTCTTGCCGTATTGATAATGACAACATTTTCTTTTATAATAGAAAGCTCACTTTTACCTATCAAATGACGAGTAGCGTCTAATAGAGGTACGTGAAGGCTAATAAAATCGGAGTTTTCAAGCAGTGTGTGAAACGAAACATAGCGTCCGCCAAGTTTTGTAAACTCGGTATTCTCCATAGGGTCGAAACCCAAAACATCCATATGAAACCCTGATACAAGGCTGCATACCGCTCTTCCAATAGCGCCGGTGCCAATAATGCCCAGCGTTTTCCCACACATAGATGACCCGATAATTCTCGGCCAACTGCCGGATCTTACGCTCCTGTCCGATACGGTTATACAGCGTGCAGCGGCCATCATCAGGCTCAGCGCCATTTCGGCTACACATTCACTGTTTATACCCGGCATATTGAGAATTTCAATATTGCGCTTTTGGGCAGCTCTTAAGTCGATATTGTCCGTGCCCACACCGAATTTCTCAATAACCCGTACTTTTTTCATAAGCCTAAGCTCATTTTCTCCAATATATTCCGTGCCTATGATTACAGCATCGAACTCGCTTAAGTCACCCATACTGTCGCAAAGAAAACGAAAGTCAGGTTCCATACCGTGTTCTAAAAACAGTATTCGCATCTCATTTTCCGGCATCACTGTACGGCAGGTCTTTGAAGCCACTAGAACTCTCTTATTGGTCATCACCGGCCGTCCTTTCCAATTTTAATATTTCAGACATGCACCGTTGAAGGGCGTCATGCCAGTCTGCCATTTCGATTCCAAAGGTGTTGGGAAACGCAATGGACTCAAAGACTGTATTACGTGACCTTTTTGCCGGTCTAGTGTTATTTTCGTCCATAGGGCATACCAGAGATTTGTCCAGGCCTGCAAGTTCTGCAACGGCGCGGTTTACTTCATAACGAGAAGCAGTCCCTGTGTTTGCAATCAGATATGTGCCAAAATACTCTGTTTGTGAAATCTTTAAAAGTACTTCTGCAAGATCCTTCGTATAGGACGGGCAGCAGATCTGATTGGTGCTGGCATAAACCGCCTTACCTGCCTTTAATTGATTGATAATATTTAAAATGAGATTATTTTCACCATGCCCTTTGTACCCAAACAACAGTGCCGTCCTTATGATAAAAAAACAATTACATAAGGCCTTAATTTCATGTTCCGCCATTAGCTTGCTTCTGCCATAAACATTGACAGGGTTTAATGTGTCATACTCGTGGTAGCCTGTTTCCTTTTCTCCGTCATAGACTGTATCGCTGCTTATATAAATGAGCTTACAGCCTAACCGCCATGCAGCAAGTGCTATATTTTTTGTACCGAAGGTATTCAGCGTGTAACCTTCCGCCTCGTTCTTTTCCATCTCGTCAATATCACGATACCCTGCACAGTGCACAATTAGTTCAGGATTCTCTTTCTCTATAAATTTGACAATTTCCTTTGTATTTTGTATATTGACGGATTTTCTGCCCATTAGCCTCACTACGCTGTATCCAGCATTATCAAATACATCCGAAACATCTGAACCGAGCAGTCCCGATGCTCCGGTTACAATAACTTTCATATCAAGCTCCATTCTTTTTCAACTTTTTAAGTACAGCTCTGCATGGCGCACCTTCCAATTCGTTAACCTTTAGGGGCAGGCAGTACAGATCGTATTCGCCCTCAAAGACTTCATCAAGTACAGCCCCCTCCAATATAACGATGTCATTTTTTAATAGTATCCTGTGCGCTTTGCGATTCTTGTCGCCTCTGGCATCTACATTAAAGTAGTCCGTGCCCACAAGCAATATATTTTGTGATGCAAGGTACTGGCAGGCATCATCAGTGAAATATACATTGTCAAAGTCCGTTTCGATTTTAAGTTTTTCCGTATTATCGGTCTTAAAGATAAGTCTTGGGCAAGTTATTGTGAGACTTTTTAAAAAATGGCTGTCAATATACAACCTGCCCGTTGCATTTATCACCTGAGCTTTTCCGCACAACGTTTTAATGGGGATATCACCTATTTTTTTACCGTTTTTAATAAAATGGTAAGGTGAATCAATATGTGTACCGAGATGGCTCGGAATGACTGAGCGTGAGAGCGCCATGCCGGAGCCTTTGTCGTAATGCCTGATCCATTCGTATTTAAAATCATCCATGCTCCTGTAGCGTTTCATCCCAGGCTTATACGCCTGTGAAATATCTATAAATTCCATCGTCTTCAACCTTCAACCAATCAGTTAATGAATCTGCCGATTGTATTGGCAATAAGTCCTGACCAGCAAAAGTCAGGGTCAACAACAGTAACGTTTACCGGTCCTAATATGGAAGCACAGGCTTCAAAATATAGGGCAGGCAGAATGATGAATAGTACACCTTGAATTGCTCCGGCTATGACTGCACCCTTGACCCCGCCGGTTGAATTACCGAAAACACCTGCCGCACCACCCATAAAGAAAAACTCTATCATAGGAGGTACCACACCCACTCCGGTAGCCAAACCGAATACGACTGAGGTGAGAATGCCCACTACTGTAGCTGAAACGAAACCGATTAAGACGGCATTGGGCGCATAGGGAAATACTACCGGACAGTCAAGTGCCGGTACGGCGTTGGGAACGACTTTGGAAGCAATGCCCTCAAAGGCTGAGAGAATTTCGGTAATTAACATTCTGACACCCTGCATCAGTATCGTAAGCCCTGCACCAAAAGTAATACCCTGCATTAGAATAAACACGACTATATTATCCGAAATGTTAAGATCATTGACTAGATAACCTGTACCTGCTATTGCCACACATATGCCTAAAAGAATAACGATAATCAGTGTTGTCGCACAGATCACTTCTTTGGCAAAACTGAACGCTTTTGGAAGCTTTAAGGATTCAGTGCTGTTATCCTTATCTTTTTTGAACAGCTTTCCTGCTTGTCCTCCCAACCAGTAACCAGTGGCGCCAAAGTGCCCCATTGCCAGGGGCTGATCTCCCGTAATATTCCGCATAAACTTGTTATTAATGGCAGGAAGCGCCGCATAAGCAAAGCCTGCAATAAGTGAACCCATAATAATGGCTGACATTCCAAAGACTCCTGCTGCCGCAAAGGCCACCGCAATAGTTGAAGCGACATAAAGAAAATGATGCCCTGAAAGAAATATATATTTTAGAGGCGTAAACCTTGCCAGTATTAAATTAACTAGAAAGGAGCCAAGGATAATATATGCAACGGTTGAACCATAAGCCTCTGTTGCAAGATAAACAACGGATGTCGTCATTGGCACAATGCCTTTAACGTCGAAAGCTTGAGTCATAAGAGGTGCCAGATAATTTGAGATTACACCGGCCATTACGCCTGCGCCGGTACTGAGAATTATAATGCCCATAATTGTTTTGAGGGTGCCTGTAATGATCTGATCCGACGATTTTTTTTGAGCAAGCAACCCGATAAATACTACCAAACCGATCAATATGTTTGCATTTGTCAGCACGTTATTGATTAAACTCCATAAAAAACTCATTCAATGTCACACTCCTTAATATTTATAATTTTTGTGTGAAGCCCCCCTCAGATTTCGCCAATCTCTTTTAGACATGCCGAAATCTTAGATTTCATTTCATCTTTATCCACAAAATTATTGACGGTTACTACCCTCAAATGCTTCTCTAACGGAATTCCTTTTTTTAATACATCAGCCAACTCTACATTTGTAACGGCCATATCAAAAGGAATGGACTTCGCTGTACCAATGTCTGCCACATCGATACTGTAATCCTTAATGCCAATGTCATCCAGAATTTTACCGACACTGATTTTTAGAATGACGCTGGAACCTATTCCTAATCCGCAAACAGCTAAAACTTTCATATTCCTCCTCCTTTCTATCATTATTCTCCATTGCACTTTGACAGCTGTTATTAAAAAATGTCATCATAAAACAATTCTCGCCGTTTTTAATTCAATACAATTTGTTTATGTCTTTGTATCCCCTCCTAAAGCATGCGTATAGAAGCTTTCTTCATACTCAATGCCATCGCGAAGTGCTTTTTTGTAATTTTCTTCTTCAATTTCCCCAGGTAAAAATATTGTTTTACCGGGTTGAGGCTTTGAATTCTTTATTTCAGAAGATAACCCATCTACACGTTCCATATATTCACTTGCTTCAATAAATGCTCCGGGGTTGACCGCCATCATATATGCACCCGCATTCATGCCTCTGTCAACGCCCCGATGTACGGAGGGAACCTCTTTGGTCATTCCTGCTCCGGTCATGACGCCTGCAAGTACTTCAACTGCCACTGCCAATCCATAGCCTTTAGGCCCCGCTGCTGCCGTAAGAACCCCTTTTATAGCAGCATCAGGGTCAGTAGTCGGATTTCCGTCAACATCAATTGCCCAAGACGGATCAATGTTCTGCCCTAATTCCCGGGCGTGATATATTTTTGCTTTGGCAACCGTGCTTGTCGCCATATCCAGTATAATGGGTGCCTTGGGGCAAGGCATGGCTATGGCAAGAGGATTGGTCCCAAGAACGGCTTCCATTCCCCCAAAAGCAGCCACGTTTGGATTTACATTTGCATACATAAAACCAATCATTCCGTTTTCAGCAATCTGTTTGGTATAATATGACAAGGCTCCGCAATGGTTTGAATTTCGAATACTTATTCCGGAAATATGGTTTTCTTTTGCTTTTCTTATGGCAATCTCAACTGCTTTTTGTGCTGCAATTTGTCCAAAACCATTTTGTCCGTCAACTACCGCCGTCACCCCGGTTTCATTTAATATTTTCGGTGAAGCTTGAGGACACATACCGCCGGCATTAATTCTTTGTAAATACGCTTCCAACATATTCAATCCATGAGATTTTGTACCCCGCATATCCGCAAAAACCAATGAGTCGGCAACTATCTCGGCATTCTCACAACTGGCTTTACACTTCAGAAGCAGATTAATAATCTCACATTTAACCTGCTCAGGCTCTTTAAATATTTTCATTTTTCACACCAACGTTCCATAAAGCAATTCAAAAACCTCATTGAGGTCATTGGAAGAAGTTATTATTTTATACTTTTCTTTGTTTCCGATGATATCAATGAGTTCACTAATAGCTTTAATATGACTGTTGTGATCAAGCGCAGCTATTGTTACCACCAGATTTACCGGATCATTGTCTTTGTTTCCAAATTGGACCGGATCTTCTAAAGTAATTAAAGAAAAACTTGTTTTAATGACGCCCTCTTCGGGTCGGGCATGGGCTAAAGCTATTCCCGGGGCAATAACGATATAGGGACCAAGTTTATGGACCGTTTGAATCATAGCATCTATATATTTTTCTTCAATATAGTCCAGCTTCAACAACATTTCACCGGATTTTCTTATGGCTTCTTCCCAATTTTCTGCTTTAACTCTAAGCTTTATTGCATCTCGGCGTAATAAATCTTTAAGCACGTATTGATTCACTCCTTTAAACCCATCTGATTTTGCCAAATCGGTCAGCGCTGTATTAATTTTATCGATATCGCTTTCAGTAACTAAGGGACTAATTATACATACCGGGCATTCTGCTGATTTTAAGGGTTCAGTAGAGATGATCAATTCAGGCCGGTTGTTGTTTATAACATTGTTATCACCTATTCCTAAAAGTACAGGACCGATTAAGTCTAATTCCGGGAACTCTTTTTCTAACTTAACTCTAAGGTAGTTTGCTATTATATTGGATGTGTTGCAGATTACTAATACTTTGGGCTTTGGGGGAAGCTTATTTTTCTTCATATTTTCAAAAGCTACCTGAAGATAAATGACGATATAGCTGATCTCATCATCCGGCATTTTTATATAGCCATAGGTTTTCATTAAATCTTCAATCATGAAACTGATTAAATTGAATAAATATGGATAATTTTGCTTTATCTCATCCGTAAGAGGATTATAAATTAAAACACGGTTCTCCACTCGATATAATGATATAGCCAGATGATTCTTTAAAGATGTAATGAGTTGATGGTTATTCATCAAGTCAATTCCATACAAAGCTTCCATCTTTTTAAGGACGCCCCAAGTAACCAACTCTGCTTTTTTCATGCTATGTGCTAAGTATTGCTGGTAATCTGCTATTTCAAAATCATCAAAGAATATAAAACGAGTGCTTTTTATTAACACAACAAAATCATTTAATTCATATTCACTCATCTTGATACCGTAACTGGCTTCTACTCTTTGCGCCACGAATTCGGCCATTTTAAAATATAGATCATTATTTGTAACCTCTTCAGAATTTTCTGTTGAAAGATTATTGTTAAGTACCCTGCCAATACTTATTCTTTTTAATTTTATGGCTAACCCCAAAACCAATAAAATACTGTCACTATCTGGGAAACCACAGCGATAATTCAGGCACATTTCGTAGAAAAAGCTTCTGATTTCTCTCAGAGAATCAATCTCAAAAAAAGTATCCATCACTTTGTTATTTAATGAAAAATCTCGCCAATTTATCAGCCCGTTTAAAAGTCTTGAATCTACATTGGATGTTATTATTTTAATAATGGATGCTCTTATTGTTTTCTCATCACCGCTAAGACTGATTCCGTAATTGGGTTTCTTGAAAATGGTTAATCCCAATTCCGTAAGTAAACCATGAATATTTTTTATATCGTTTGCCACGGTTGAGTAACTGACACCGAGAAAATTGGAGATATCTTCGATGGTTAAAGGATGCTCTTTTTCAAGTAAGGACAATATTATTAACTGCTGACGTTCGTTTTGATTTAAAATCAGGATTGCATCGGAAGACATTAACTCAGCCAGCTGATCGGCATTAGCATTTTCAATATAAAATGCCCCTGCATTATCACGAGACAATTTAATATTTCTTGAAGACAAAAAATCACCAATGAGATCCAAATCATTTCTTATTGTCCTTTTTGAAACAAGAAACCTTTTACTTATTTCCTCATAATTGATTTTGTCTTTTTTTAATATCAGAAATTCTAAGATTTGCTGCTGACGTTTATTTAAATAGAATATGTTTCTCACCCCATTTCTCAACTCAAATTATATTTTGAAAATTCAAACCGTACAACGTTAAGTGTTTTCACCTGAAGAAGAAACTAATTGTGACAATTCAATATAACAATTCAAAAACTAAGGATTTATCTGATGTCACGATATCTCTATTATATGGGTTAGCAGACCATTATAATAAGTTGTCAAACTTTTTTTATGTTGTTTTAAATTCTTTTAGCATTCATATTGACATAAACCGAAAATTATAATATATTTTACTTAACGGAAGGTAAGTTATTTGTAACAAAAGATCAATCATTAAAACTGTAACTTTTCATTTAGCTGGCAGCTTACTTTTCGTTAAGTCATATTTTAAGATTGTTATTTTGATTTTTATACCAATTAGAGAGGAGGATTTATATGAAGACTAAAGAACTTGCTAAATTTCAAAAAACCTATAATAATTTTGTCAGCAGGAATAAAGATGTCATTGAAACAGAAGTTAAATCTTCAGAAGAAGCACAGAAGATCATTGACGAAGGCTATGCTAATATTGAGAAGGTTCAGTTAATTGACATCGGAAAGCGTAATCTCATGTCATTTATTATGAATCTCAATGTTACATTTATTGCATTTTACAAGGCTTTGAAGGCCAATGGCTATCCAATTAGAACAAGTGTTAGACTTTTATATAAACTATCCGATAGAATGTTTGAGCGGATTCCTAAATTCATTAGAAAGATAATTGGTTTTACTACAACTACTAAATTTTGGATTAACAAACTGAAGAAATTTGGAGATGAGACTCAAAAAAGAGAATATAAAGATAATTATGTATGGACATGTCGAGATACATGTCCACAAAAAGGGTATGTTCTTGACATCAATGAGTGTGCTGTAAGGAAATTTCAAGCAGTAAATGATATTCCCGAATTAATTCCTTACTGTAGTTTCTTTGATTATATTCAGGCTGCAGCCACCGGTTTGGGCATAAAACACACTCACAACGGAAACATGCCCATGTTACAATGCGTAATGGAAGTAACTGCAGAAGGAAAACAAGAATTCACAAGTGAACTTAAAAGTATGGTAGAAGATATTGAAATCAAGTCTGCACTGTAGTACGATTTGATGCTCTTATTTATTTCTCCTTTGGTTAATTCTCCCCACTACAAAACCAAGTCCTCCTTATACCATACACATAAAACAAAAAAGTCTTGGTAAAATATCTTTTTACTCAAGACTTTTTTGTTAAATTGACTTACAACTATTATTTCCCTTAACCCCTATCCTATTCTTTTTGGCGTAAAGATTATATTAACTCTGAAATCATGCTTCTTTATTTTTGGAATACACATCATATTTTTCTGGTTTTCTCATAATGACCATCAAGGATACTAAGCTGAGAAGGCCGAGGAACAGTGCCGGAAATCCTCCCAGATAAGACATCATTTTAATGCCGTCCAAGCCCAATGTTGCAATGAATACAAGCGCCACTGCACCAACAATCATACCCCAAGCCACTTTAATCAATAACGGGGCTTCCTGCTTGCCATCAGTGATTCCTGTCGTACAGATGCTGGCCATAGCGTTGGTTGTAGAGTCGGTGGCCGTAATGAAGGATATTATGACAGCAATGAGATAAATGCCGATAATCAATCCTGACAATGGCAATTCACCCAGCACCGTATAGGCTGCAGCTGCTGAACCCTGTTCATTCATTTTAGCCAAGATATCCACCTTACCGGTTAATTGGAAATTGATTGTGGTTCCGGATAATATGGTCATCCAAATGGTACTGAATATACTTGGAATAACAAAATTCATCATAACAACTTCTCTGATTTTGTAACCATAGGCAATCCTTGCGAGAAATACGGCTGATACAGGTGCCCAAGCCATCCAATTAGACCAGTAAAACATGGTCCACCCTGATGCCCATGTATCCCCTGCGGCAGCACCGGTAAAAAGGGCTTTACTAAAAATATTGTCCAAAAAACCACCAAAAGCTTCAGTCCCCATGCTAAAAAAGTAAACGGAGGGTCCTAAAACTAACAATACAGCAATGATTATATAATAAAGATATACATTTATATCCGATAAAATTCTTATCCCTTTCATTAAACCCGTACTGGATGAAATAATAAATGCTGCCGTACCAATAACCGTTATGATAATCCAAAGGAATTTATCGTTGTTCACTCCAAAAAGGGCATTCATACCACCGCCCATATTCATGACTGCTGTTCCAAAAGACGAGGATATACCCGCTGCCACTGTGAAAAGAACCACGGCATCAATGAAAGCATTGAATCTCTTCTGCCTGCCAGGGGTTACAATTGGTGCGATTTGTGAACCGACACTAAAGGAGCGTCTCATATTATAATAAGCAAAACCAAAAACAATGGTGGGAACCGCATATAACGCATAAGGCACAAAGGTCCAGTGCAAAAACATGGTTTCCATGGCAAATTTTGCAGCCTCAGGAGACATGGGTTCAATCCCAAGAGATTCCGGCGGGTATGCCAAATGCCACATGGGTTCGGCAGTTCCCCAAAACAAGATACCTGCTGCAATGGTCGTACAAAGGGTTACAGAAAACCAGGTCTTTTTTTTCAACAGAGGCTTGGCATCAGGGCCTCCAAGTTTCACATTCCCAAGGGGTGACACATAGACGATAACAATGAGAATCAGACTCAAAACGCCTGCTATACTAAATACCCACCCCATATCAACAACCATGAAATCCTTCGCAATGGTTGTAGCATTTAAGAAAGCTTCCTCATTCACAAAGTTGAACAGAATAGTAAGAAGTAATAAAATGAATGCCGGAAAAAACACCGCAAGCCTGAGTTTTTGTTTCTTTGAATTTCTTTCGCTATTAAAATTTTGATTTACCACAATAGCACCTCCTAAGAAAGAGAAAAGTTTTATTACTTCTTTTTAAAATAAGCCTTATATCTTTTCTTCAAAAATGGCGTGAGATTTCTTCAAAAGCTCATCCGTATATGACGTAATGTGCTTGTATACATTTTCGTTTATTTCTTTATACAGCTTAACACTTTTTTCAATGGGCATAAAAGTATCCCGCCGTTTCACCATATGCTCTATGGCTTCTTGCCTGTCCTTATAAACACCGAGAGCTAAAGCTGTACATATTGCTGCACCCATGCTTGCGGAACCATTGACAACATTTCGACGGGCCGGTACACCGAAGACATCGGCAAATATTTGCATAAAAAGCTCACCGTTTGAGCCGCCTCCGCTGACAATGATATTGGATAAAGCGATACCGCATTCATCGCACATGGCCTGAGCATAATTTTTCATAGTGAAGGCAATGCCTTCAAGTATAGAACGGAACATATGGGGTCCCTTGTGTGTTCCATTAAACCCTATCATCATTCCCCGCTCATATAATTTGTCAGGACGAGCCAACCAGTTCAATACCGTATATAAGCCGTCACATCCTACGGGAGCTTCCGAAGCCAATAAATTCAAATATCCTTCCGGTGTCATGTCTCGTTTTGCAGCTTCAATTTCGATATCGCTGCCTAAAAGTTCCTTAATCCATGTAACCGTAACCATCCCTCTTCGAATGCCGCTGCTTTCATATAGATATTCCCCTTTTGTGGCACCGGGATTACTCCAATAGTTTACTGTATTGGAATTGTTATCTTTACCAACCATCATTGAGGTGATATACGTTCCTAAAGATACAAGAACGGTTCCATCATTTACAAGACCTGCTCCTAAGCCTTCCACTGCTTTGTCATTGGCCGTAGCCACAACAGGAACTCCAACGGGAATGCCTGTGGCTTCACTGGCTTTTTCTGTTATTGTCCCCAATATGGTTGAAGGATCTACTAGATCAAATAGCATTTCTCTTGGTGTTGTAAATGCATCAAATTTTTCTTGATCCTCAAACCAGTCCAAAGTCATGGGGTCTATGGGCCAAGGGCCTACGTAATTTGCCCTGGTATCCTTTGTCTCCCCTGTCAACCTATAGGTCAAATACCCCGTCGTTGTGGTCACATACCTTACGCTGTCGTCTTCATGTTCATAAGGCCTGGATAGTCTGAGATCCATCCAGCTTTGCACAGGAGAGGCCAGATCACCATTCTCCTTTACCAAAGCGCGGCAGCATCTGATTGAGCCTAATCCAACCCCAATGATATCTTTTTTAACCCCATTAAATTTTTTGAACATTTCATTGCAAGCCAGTTTCAAGCTGTCCCATAAGTCATCATCGGGATGCTCTGCTCTTTCATTCTCAGACAATTGGATTTCTCGAAGCTTAACCGTATGTGAGCAAACCTCAGTCCCAAATATGTCAAAAATGGCTACTTTCGTACTTTGTGTCCCGCCATCAATTGCTACAATATATTGATTCATCATATGTCCTCCCCTATGCCTATGATCAAGATGATTTATAATGAGGTTTTATCTCATTAAATAACCGCCATCCACTGTTAGAACTGTTCCATTTACATAGTTGGCTGCATCACTTGATAAAAACACGCATGCACCCATAAGATCTGCTACATATCCCCATCGATTTGCCGGAATATGAGACAATATCTCTGCATTTCTCTTTTCATCACTTCTGGTTTTTTCTGTCAGCTTTGTAGCGAAGTATCCCGGTGCAATGGCGTTGACCTGAATATTAAATTGCGCCAATTCATCGCACATTGATTTTGTAAGACCTACTATCCCATGTTTTGTAGCGGCATAAGCCGGTGACCATTGCCCTCCAAGAAAAGAGAATAAAGATGCAATATTGACAACTTTTCCGCTTTGTTGTTTGATCATGTATTTACAGGCTTCATGGGTCATTTCAAATGCAGCCGTTAAATTCACCGCAACCATTTTGTCCCACTCTTTTCTAGTAAATTGTGTTACATCTTGAATGTTGATGCAAATACCTGCACAATTTACTAAAATGTCGATACTTCCCCATGTATTGACACATTCATCCACAACTCTTTTACATTCACCTTCAGCCGTAATGTCCGCATAAACATATTTATATGCCACGCCGCAGGATTCAACCATTTCTCTGGTTTCACTATCATCTTCCATAATGCTGGCTGCCATTACATTTGCACCGGCTTTTGCTAAAGCAGTAGAAAAAGCTTGACCTAAGCCGCTGTTTCCTCCAGTTACAACTGCATTTTTGCCTTTCAATGAAAAGAAATCCATATTAAAATCCATAATATTCATGGTCATTCCTCCTAAAAGATTTTTATTTGCTGTTTTTAATTTTTTCTACCAGTTTATCAATAAATTCAATGGCATCACCTTGGACAACAATATCTGAAAGGCTGCAAATAGGCGCATTTTTATTTTTATTTACGGAAATAATATATTCTACATTTTTCAGACCTTCGATATGTTGTAATGATCCATTGATCCCCAGGGCTATATAAAGCCTTGGACTTACTGTTTTACCGGATTGTCCCACCTGTATTCGTCGAGGTGCAATGCCGCTGTCCACAATTCTTCTGCTGGCCGAAACCTGTCCTTTCAATTCATCCGCTAACAGCTTAAGGTGCTGAAAGTTGTTTATGGTTCCGCCGCCGCCGGATATCAAGACCTCACTCACTCGAATGTCATAAGATTTTGGTTTCTCTCTTATTCCCAGTTGTTTTATTTTACCGTCTTGATAACTTTCCGGCCTAAAATTGATTACTTTTGTATCTTTTTTATATTTGGTTTTATATGAAAATACATTTTGCCGCACACTCATCATAATGGGCCCCGGTCCGTTTTTAACAATTCCCGCCATCATTTTTCCGCTAAATGCGGGTCTAGTCATTTCAAGCACGCCGTCTTCATGATGAATACTTGTTACATCGGCAACCAATCCCGTATGAAGACGCATGGCCAGTCTTGGTGCCAACATTCTGCCAAAATAAGTTGCAGGTATGAGTATGCTGTCAAAGTTATGCTCATTATGCAAGGCTTCCATAACATCTGTTACCGCTATTTGATCATAACTATTTATCTGCTCATCAACAACATTGATCAATATGTTAAAATCGCCTTCTGCTTCACTGCACTTTTGATTTATGGAAATGCCATAGGTTTCACTTTCGCCTTTATCATAAATTTGATTGGCTACTTCCAGCAAATCTATTGAATTTTGAAGATTCTCTGTATCCAAATATATCAAACATTTTTTCATATCATATCAATCCTTTATCCTTCAAAAAAGAATAGACAGCTTCAATTCCTTGGTCATCGTTTTTCAGCAGCAATTTGTTTTTTTTATCAAGCTTCTTATTATATGCTTTTGCTACCTTAGTAAGAGAGCCTTCAATACCAACGCTTGTTTCATTAAAAGCAAGCTCAAGATTTGAGATGATGTTCAGTTTATGACTGACGTCCAGTGATAAATCATCAAATCTTACATATGGCAATTTGTAGCTGCTCTCCTTTTGAAGACTCAGGATTGCCGGCAATGCCATCTCATAAGTTAAAACCGTATCTTCTTTGTCAACTTCAAAGACCGCATGTTCTTTACTGAAGGACCTATCATCAATTTTAACGATGTTAGGCATTTGGTTCAACTTAAGAAGCTCACCTAACTGGGATGGCACATGGGATGTATCTCCATCCAAAGCATGGGTTCCGGTTAGGATGCAATCAAAAGACTCCGCTGCTAAATAACCAGCAAGTATTTTACTGGTCACATAAGTGTCACTTCCTGCATATAACCTGTCAGAAATGATTGTTGCTTTATCTACATCCAACCTCAGTAAATCCTCCACAAGCGGAATTACTGATTTCGGTGCCATTGTGACAATTTCAATAAAAGTATCGAGATTCTTCCCTTTGATCTTCAAAGCAAAAGCCAAGGCACTGGCATCATCCGGATTGAGAATCATTTTTACATTTTCTCTAATCAAGACATTTCTGTCATAATCATATTTAAAGTTGTCCACATCCGGTACAAATTTTAACATACATATAATTTTCATAATATTTACTAAGCCACTTTCTCTTCCTCTTTTAGTCCTTCTTCTTTACGGTTAAGTTTACGGTAAGTCAAGGTGATAGCAACACCTATTATTCCAAGAACCGCACTGGAAATGAAATAGGCATTATAACCGCCATTTCCGCCAAAGGTATTCCACAAGAAACTATTGAATTGCGGCAAGACAATATCCGGCAGGTAACCGATAAAAGATATGACACCAATAGCGGTGCCCATAATAACCGCATCTATTTTGGAATTGCCCAGCAATGACCAATAGGTTCCTCGAATTGCGTAAAGGAATATACCTAGGATTACAATTATAACAGAAAACGCCGTGGGGGAAGCTGTCACAGGCATAAGTGCCGCTGCAGCAAGACAAATGGCCGCACCTATAAGCGCACCCATAATGGTTACGGCTTTACCAATCTTATCTGCCAAGAAGCCCCCAATAAAACCACCAACCGGTCTCATCCATAGTACAACTACCATAATTGTACTAACCGTTACAGGGTCAATACCAATATTGGACTCAAGGAAGCCGCCTAAGTAATAAACCGTCCAAAATACTGAGTACCCCATGAAAATAATGCCGCCTTGCAGATAGACGTACTTGTTTTTCAGCAATTTTTTAATATCGGAAAGTTTCATTTTTGATTCTTTTATTCCAGAGTCTTTGTTCTCTGAGCGTGCCAACAGCTTCTTGTCATCTTCAACAAAGATGAATACCAAGATGGAAGCCACAAATAGTACAATAGAATACATATAAATAACTGCAACCAATGCTGCTTTTTTATCGGCAAATTCCAGACTTGTTCCAATAACTCCTGAGAATATTACCAAGGCCACACTGGCAAGAACCGCTTCAACAACACCACGGCCGCCATCAAGGATTCCAAAGAATTTTCCTTCTTCGCTTTTTTTAGCAAGCATCTTGACAATCTTCATGTGAGAACTCCAGAAGGTGAAAACTGAAAAAGTTCCCCATATACAAAAGATCAATACAACTGAAGAATAGCTCGGTACTTGCGCAAACCAAAAACCACCTATGGCTGTACCCAGCAGTGAAATACCCAACAATTTCTTTGCAGAAAATTTATCGCTGAGCAATCCACTGGGGAAATAACCTATAACAAATACCATACCTAAAATTGAATAGATGGTATTCAATTGAGGCAAGGTCATACCAAAGACTTCTAAAATCGTCTCTTGATAATTGGTCTTTAAATAAATTAATGGATAAATTGCACCCGCTGCTAATACAACAAGTAAGAACTGAAAATACCTTTTTAAATTTTCTTTGTTCATACGCCCCTCCATAAATATTATTTTGTTATTTTTGATATTTCAAACCATCTTCTTGTGGAAAGATGGTACCGAAATTCATGATACCCTCGGGATCAAATACTTCTTTAAGCTTCTCCATCATGTAATATGCCGAGCCATGTTCTTCTTTCGTCCATTGGTTTCGATACTTTCCAATTCCATGATGATGACACATTGAACCGCCCTGCTTCAGTGTTTCTTCAACAATAATGGTTTGCAACGGGTGATGGTATATCCTCATCTCATCTTCCGGAGCACAGCGGATCTCATAATTGTAAACAAAATACATATTGGTTCCATTAATATAGCTGTGAGATGAATGTCCACCCAACATGGTCAAATCATGAGCTCGTGGAAATTCTTCTCTGATTCTTTTGATGACATTGTTGTAAATAACCGGAATGGTTTCCCAATCAGCTGAAATCTCAGTTGTAAAACCTGCATGGTAGTCATTTTCAATCATGCCTTCAATTTCATCATCAATATCTTGCTGCGACCAGTTCAAGTGGTTGAACCAATCCTCAATCAGACTGCTGTCAACCTGTTCAATAATGCCGTCTTTGAATTTTTCAACTGCCGCTTCAATGCCTTGGCAAGTTGCATCAGCAATACCCTTTGGTCCTTCTGCCATAAAGATCAATACACACTTATCCTTATGGAAATGATAAAAATGCTGCTTGGCATCCTCTTCCGAATAAGCTCTTGCTACAGATGGACGATAGCCATTGGCCATAACCTCTCTGAGAATACTGATTCCAGTTTCAATGTCCTTTGTTAAATAACCATAGAATTTATTATTTTCCGGATAATACCTGAAAGTTTTAACCGTAACCTCTGTAATGTAACAAAGGGTTCCTTCATTTCCGATAGCAATGTGACGAATATCCGGTCCACCGGATCTTCTGCAGACATTTTTGATTTTTGAAATGTGCCCGTTAGGAAATACACATTCCAAACCCACAACCATATCTTCTATACCGCCGTATAAAGTTGAAAACTGTCCAATACTTCTCGTTGCAACAAGACCACCAAGTTTAGCAACGGGCTTTGACTGAGGTGAATGCCCTGTAGTTAAGCCAATTTTTCGCAATTCGTCTTCTAAGGATTGCAACGATACGCCCGCTTCTACTGTGGCTTGCATATTGTATGAATCAATCTTAATGATCTTGTTCATATTGTCAGCATCGATGATCACCGTCAGATCCTTCCAGTTTTCCAATCCGCCTTCTGTCGCTGTTTTTCCGCCTCTTGCAATCACATTGATATGATAGTCATTACAGAATTTTAGAACATCACTTACCTCTTGGGCCGTATTGGGATATACAATTGCTGTGGGCAATGGCACATCCAGCACCTTGCGTGCCTTTGCATATTTTTTGTACCTGTCCGCAGAAGCATCATACAAATCATCATAATTTGTATTCACCTGATCTTCTGAAAGCAGTTTCACCAAACTTTCAATTACTTTATCACTAGTCACTATCCTTTGCCTCCCAAATTAATAGTCTTTAAAATTTCACTTGGCTTTTACCTACAACCAAGCAATTCTTTATTTATGTATATTATATGAAGCAAACTTGGCTGAGTCAAGGAAAATTTTCTATATATCTTGTCGAACTTCATCACTATTGGAAAATTTTCCATTGTAATTGACCATTTTAATAGTTGTCTGATATATTAGAATTTTCTAAATGAACAAAGTTTATTCCTCAGCTTTATGTCAACAATAGATACCAGGTTAGAAATTATGATGACTTTACAAACTAAATGGTCAATGCTAAAATCAGATAAATAGTATTAAAAAATCCATAAAAAAAAGGACTTGTAAACATTATGATAAATATTGATTTTAGTAACTTAAATTCCTTTGAAAAACAGATATATGACAAACTCCTTATGTATTCCCAAAACAATTCTGCTTTTGGTATCAGTAAAGCTGCGGAAATATGTAATTGTTCAATTTCTAAAATTTCCAAGTATGTTAAAAAGCTTGGTTTCAATAACTATAAGCAATATATGGATTTTTTATACGGGAAAGAAATTCCTCAGACTAAGCATTCAAACGAACTGAATCGAATCAAACAATTTATTGAGGATTTTGACGTATCAATGGTTGATGAGTTTATCGAACTGATGGATTCACATGAAAAGATTGTTCTGTTCGGGTTTGGGCCATCGGCCATCTGTGCCCAATACTTTGAATATAAATTGCGAACTTGTTCAGACAAAATGATTGTTGCTTTATCGGACGAAATTTCTGTCGAATCTATGGTGAATGATACAACCTTATTGGTCATATTCACGGTAACAGGTACTTTTCGTTCCTTTGAAAATATATATAAGGCATCCAAAGCCAAAGGCTGCGAAGTAGCAATGGTAGTTGAAGAGTATAATACATCCCTGTTTACTCAATGTGATCGAATTTTCTGGTTATCCAAAAACCCTCAACCAAGTCATTTGCTGCCTTACGAAAAATCCAGAACTGTTTTTTTCATCTTTATGGAGGAAATTATTCAATACCTTCAAAAGATTAAAGCAATCAATGACAATAATGCTACTTTTGATGAATCAAAACAAAAGTGATACCATGATTTTCCCATGTGTATCACTTTCTCATTTCTTTTCTGGAATTGAAAAAAATTTGAATTATTGGGTTTTTGTGTTATCATATAAAATGTAAGATGTTTTGTAATTATTTTATACTACAAAGCAAAAAATTAATTATATTTTGAGAGGTGTCTATGGAGATAAGAATCTATACAAAAAATGATGAAGCAAATTTGTTTGACATGATGCGAGAAGATGGTTCTGATTGGGAATGCTATTGGGGTGAATCCGGCATTGAAAAATACAAGGCTGCTCTTGCTAATTCCTTAACCTATGTGGCATATGAGGGCAATGAACTGTGTGGATATGCGCGTTGTAGAGACGATGACGGCTTTGGTGTTTATGTTTATGATTTACTCGTGAAAAAAACATATCGAGGAAACAGTATCGGACGCATGCTTATGGAAAGAGTATGTACCGATTTCCCAAACAATGAAATTTATGTCATGAGTGATGTGGATGAATATTATAAAAAGTTAGGTTATCGCCGAGAGGGTTCGATATTTGAAGTTACCCCTGGTGAATAAAAAATAAACGAGAAGGGTGCATGAAAGTTAACAGTGTTTCAATAACATTGGATAATTTCTTGCACCATGTATGACCCTATAGATTATAACACCTTCATCCATGACTCTATAAAAAATTATATATGAAGATATCTGTAACACCCTAAAGCCTAATGAACTAATCTTTTTGTTTGGTACCAATCTTCCTAATTTTGAAAATCCTACGAGTTTATGCGCATTCTCTATCATTTGGTCATGGAACTTTAATGCATCCTCTATACTATCCTTTGCAATAAATAATACGATTTCTTCGAGATCATCAAGTGCAGGTTGTAAAAACCTAACATTATAGTTCTTCATTCATTAATCCTTTTAAACGATTTCTAACTTCGTCTATAGTAAAAGTCTTACATCCTGATAATCTCTGTGCCTCTCCTTCTAATAATTTCTGTCTTAAATCCAGCATTTCTTCTCGCATTTCAAATGCATCTATACTCATTACAACTAAATCCCCTTCTCCATTTTTCGTTAAATAAACAGGTTCTTTTTTCTCTTTACAATATTTTGAAATTTCATTATAGTCATTTTTAAGTGACGTAGAGGATTTTATTAACAACACGCTCATCTCCTATCATTATTATATGCACATAACCTCATATATCTATCAATCTTCAATACAAAATGAAATTAGCCCATAAATAGCATTTCATTACTCATGCTCTTCTTCCAACTTATTGATCCAACTATTAAAACAATAGTGGTGTTAGTATACACAACATCTCCAGTTCTTCATCTTCATGGTTGTACACTGTGTGAGATTTTGTGGACGGATAATGGATAGATTCGCCTGCTTTGATGACATGTTTTTCACCATCCACAATAAAAGTTGCGCACCCTTTGAGAATATAAAAAAACTCTTCTCCTTCATGACTACCGGCTTCAAATCCTGTGGACTTGGGATCCATTGCAAGAAAAAAACTATCGAGTTTACGATTGTCAAAGCGTCCGCTCAAAATTTTAAAGTACTTATAATTTCGCTGCAATCCAAGTAAAACTGCATCATTACCCCTTCGATAATATTCCTCACATGAGTCTTCTTCTTCAAACAAACTTTTCATCTGTATATCCAAAGCAGATGCTATCTTTTTTAATGACACCATGGTAATCGGTGAAATACCTCTTTCCATTTGAGACAAAAAGCTAATGGAAAAACCTGTTTTTTCACTCATATCTTTTAATGTCATGTTTTTTTGTTTTCTAATTTTTTTAATTTTAACATGTACTTCTTCTTCCATTGTTTCATCTCACTTTCTAATCATATCACTCCAAATACATCCATATTCTATTTTATCTATTACACAACGTCTACAAATTATAAGCTTAAATTTGGTTAGCTTTCCAACATGGTGGTAATATTTGGTCTGTTTTTAAGATTGGTTTGTCCGAAATGTACCCATGTAATTCCAATTCAACTTTTTCTATAATTTGAGGCTTAACGGGTCGATTAATTTCAATGTCGCCATAAGGAAAATCCGTAACAGGCACTACCGGCTCTTTTGATATGCGAATAATTTCTTCTAACCCTTGAATGACTTTGCCAAATACAGGATACATGCCTTTATGTTCTGAACAGTCCCTTAAAGGAAAAAAGAATTCACATCCGGATAAACCTAATTCATCATAGCCACCCATACATATCACACCCAGGTGGGCCGGTTGTGGCTCTATTTCAGGATGCAGCTCACTTTCGTAAGGAATCAAGTATTTCGCAGCTTCCTTTCCGAAAGCCGTATAGCTTGCATCAATCCATGACCCGGGAACTATACGTTCAATTGAATGTTGATTATAAACACCTGCTGAAGCAGCATTTATAAAGCTATTGACTGTGTTTTGGGCTGCTTCCGGTAATAACTCTATAATTATTTTCGCACCGTTCTTCATCGTAATGATTGCATAAGGATTCATTGAGATCCCCTTTCGTTTCTATATTTCATTGGGGATATTATATTATGCCCCGATAATCTGCAAATCTTTTTGATATTGATTCAATCGTTCACATCCGTTAGATGTTACCAAAACTAAATCTTCAATACGAACACCAAGATTATCCTCCAGATAAATACCCGGTTCTATGGAAAAAATCATCCCTTCTTCTACATGATTTTCATTCTTCCAAGATACATCCCCGTATTCATGGACATCCATACCAATAAAATGACCTAAGCGATGGGTAAAATATTTTCCATAACCACCTTCATCAATAATATCTCTGGCTATTTTATCGATATCCTTTAATTTCATTCCAGGTTTTATGGCTTCAATAGCTTTTTCATTAGCCTTTTGAACCAAGGTATATATTTTACGATGTTCCTCCGACACACTTTTATAAAAAAAAGTTCGGGTCATATCTGCACAATACATATCTTTTTTACACCCTATATCCAATAATATGCATTGTCCTTTTTTTAAAACACTTTCATCCGGAAAATGATGGGGCACAGCCGCATTTCCTCCAAAAGCTATTATAGGTTCAAATGAATATCCATCAGCACCTAAGCTTTTATAAATATCAAGAAGCTTTGCTTCCATTTCTTTTTCGGTAACACCTTCTTGGACAAGGTCTTTCAGCTTATCCATGGCTGAATCATTTAGATGAGAAACTATTCTCATTTTTTCTTGTTCTTCTAAATCTTTTATTCCTCTAACATAGTCCACACAATAGGAGCCTAACTTGTAATCAACAGCTGCCGATAATCTGATTAGAGGAATGAGAAACTTCGCAGGCAACTCGTTATCAACACCCAGAAAATCATCTGATATCATATTCTTGGCTACTTTTTTCATGATATCATCTGTATCACTATACCATTCTATATCTATGCCTAAATCGTCTTCCAATGAAAACAACTGATTGGCATATATCTTATGTTCACCCTTGGTATTGAGATAAAGGGCAAAAAATCGTTCACCCGGATGTTCAAGATAGCCTGTTAAATAATAAATGGATAAAGGATTGCTGATAAGCAATTGGCTTAATCCCAAATCTTTCATTTTATTAACCACTCTTTTGACACGATGTTCCACCATCTGAGGCGCCCCCCTATCCGCTTTGTTTTGTCATCATATATAAAAAATAAAATTTCGTTAAATGCCTGGAAATCTCATTCTATGCTGCTTTAAAAATTTTTTCTCAGCTTTGGATCCATAAGATCTCTTAATCCATCACCAATAAAATTTGCCCCCACAGCCATAGTCAAAATAGCCAGCCCTGGGAATCCGGCAATCCAGAATTTATTAAAATAATTGACCCCATCCGATACCATCATACCCCATTCGGGTGTTGGCGGTGCTGATCCAAGTCCTAAGAAACTCAAGGTTGAAAACATGAGTATTTGATTACCTAAATCGGTTGTTGCCATTATCAGCACAGAGCCAATACTGTTAGGTATTATTTCTGTTAATAGTATTCTCCATTTTGAAGCACCTAACGCTTTTGCCGCTTCAACAAATTCTCTTTCTTTAACGGATAATACCACACTTCTCATCAGTCTTGCATAAGACGGCCAGGCTACGATAACCAGAGCAAACATGGTATTAAATAAGCTTGAACCCAGCGTTGCATTGATACACATTGCCAAGATTAACGATGGAAATGAAAGAATCATTTCTGATATACGCATCATAATATCATCTATATATCCACCTGCATAGCCCGCTACCGATCCGTAAATAGAACCTATTGCTCCTGCAAGAATAACCGTAATGCATCCTGCCAGTAAAGAATACCGTCCCCCATAGATGACACGACTAAAAATATCTCGTCCAAAATGATCTGTTCCAAACAAATGTTCTATGCTTGGTCCGTTTAATCGAACGGTTAAATCTTGTACAATGGGATCGTAAGATGAAATGATAGGTGCCAGTAGGGCAGCTAAAATCCAAAAAACACAAATCATACATCCTAGGGTAAATAGATAATTCGACTTCATTAATTTAAGTAATGATTTTATCACTATTTACACCTCACTCTCGGATCAATAACACCATATAATATATCCACTATGGTATTGATAATGATATAGTTTAAAGCAATTAACATGGAGACACCTATTATTGACGGGTAATCTAAAGCTTTTACAGAGTTAAAAGCAAACTGTCCAAGCCCCGGCCAACTGAATATGGTTTCTACCAGAACCATACCTCCAAGCAGGTTCCCAAATCCCAAACCGATAACGGTAAGCACAGGAATCAGTGCATTTCCAAGGGCATGTCCAAATATCATCTTCATCCCGGAAAGACCTTTTGCCTTAGCTGTTCGGATATAGTCCATGGTCATCACATCTAACAGATTGGATCTGGTTGTCCGTGTTATAAGTCCCATTGTAAAGGCAGCCAATACACTGCCCGGCAGAATCAAATGCTTTAATGCATCAAAAAACTTCTGTATATCGCCTTCCAGCAAGGCATCAATGGTGTATAATCCTGTTATTAATACCGGTGCCGAAAGGCTTGAACTTAATCTCCCCGGCCCAGGGAGAATTTGTAATTTGAAATAAAAGATATAAAGTGCAATCAAGGCGAACCAGAAACTGGGAACGCTGACGCCAACAACGGATATTGCTCGAACCAGCTGATCGATAATACTATTACGCTTCATTGCAGAGATAATTCCAAAAAAGACTCCAAATAATGCAGCAAGAATAATGGCAAATCCTGCTAATTCAATTGTGGCAGGAAAACAGCGCTTTAATTCATCCATTACTGCATTATTGGTTCTTGTAGATGTTCCTAAATCAAATTGAGCCACATTCTTTATGTGAATAAAATACTGCATGACGATAGGCCGGTCTAATCCATGTTTTTCTTTATAAGCCGCAACAATTTCAGGGTCGCTTAGACTTCGTTGACTTAAATTGGCTACAGCGGGATCACCAGGTACAATTTGTATCAGAATAAATACGATTGTAGCTACACCAAACAGCATCACTATGAGTAAAAACAATCGTTTTGCAATAAATCTTAGGTGTTCCATGATCCACCTCTTTACACAACTTTCTTATTTTACATTCACTTCAGTTACATCAATGCGATAGGTATCAGAAAAACTTACCCCGCTAAGTTGACTATTATATCCAACGTGAGAAGCTGCTTGAGCAAGCATAACAAATGGTGATTCCTCTTCTAATTTGTCTTGAACTTCTTCAAATAACAACCCACGCTTTTCATTATCTGTTTCTGATAGAATACGGTCATATAGCGCTGTTAAATCTTCATGCCCTTCTGCTGTCCAATTCGCACGAAGACCTACTTTTTTGCCAGGTAAAAATACTAACTGAACATTTGGATCGTTGTAATCAATTCCCCAGTAGATAATGGTACATGCCAAGTCTCCATTACGATAATCGTCACCGTAACCGGCACCCCAATCTTTTTGAACGATGTTGACATTAATATTGACTGCAGCCAGGTCATCCTTTACTTTTTGAGCCAAGTCTAACAAAGGAACCCCTTCAAAATCAAGTTCACTCATTGTCAAATCAATATCAAATCCATTTTCATACCCAGCTTCTGCTAATAATGCTTTTGCTTTATCTAAATCTCTTGCTGTTGAAGCATCCAGTGCACCCTTGCTTCCCATAAAGCCTACTTGGATAATGGATTTTGGTGTCAATGAACCTGAACCACAGATTAATTGAATACCTTCATAATCCACCGCATATTTTATGGCTTGCTGCACTTTTGTGTTTGAAACCGGTCCGCCAATTGACGCGTCCATATTCATCAAAATAAAACCGACTGTTTTTGTGGGTGTATTGATTAAACTGATATTGTCTTTACCTTCCAACTCACTAACGGTATCGTCTGTAAGATTTAAAGCAATATCAATATCCCCGCTTGACAGTCCCATCATTTGGGCATTTGAATTGTCTTGTAATTTGATGATGTATTTATCTACGTTTGTTGCATCGCCCCAATAGTTTTTATTTTTTTCTAAGATAATTTCTTCATCCGGCGTATAGCTTTTTAATACAAACATCCCTGAACCGGCACTTGTTGAATCCAGGTAGCTTTGAGCTGTATCCGCAGTGGATGCATCTTCAGCATCTGTACCGCCATTTTCTTTTACAATTTTGCTGTCTACAATACTGCATGCAGCATAGCAAAGCTTTGATAAAATGGCACTGTCAGGACCATTCAATATCAGTTCAACCGTAGAGGCATCCGGTGTTTCGATGCTTTCAATTGTATCTACTATAAAAGATGGATTCCCTTTGAGATTTTTGGTGCGGTTCAAAGAGAATTTAACATCTTCGGAGGTCACCGGATTACCACTGGCAAAAGCAGCACCTTCTTTTAATGTAATGGTCAATGCTAATCCATCTTCTGAAAAGGCATAAGTGTCTGCCAAGCTGGCTTGAGGCTCATCACTTCCTGCAACAAATTTAAAAAGAGTCTCATAGCAAGCATTTGCAACTAATGTAGGATTTTGTTCATACATATATGCAGGATCAAGAGTAGAAAAACCCGAACCCATAGCTATTACCACGGTATTTGAACTTTCTTCCGGCGTTGAGCCACTTTCCTGCCCGCCGCCGCTGGCTCCTGCATCATCTGCAGGGTTTGAACCACAAGCCACTAAGCTCATAGCCAAAAGGACTGTTAACAATAAAACTAAACTTTTCTTTCTCATACTTATCTCCTCCTCATTATTACAATTAATGATTACTTATATAATTTTTTAATTATATATTGTATTGAATTATCTGTTCATATAGATGACAGGTTACAAAGTGTTCCGGCTCAACCTCGTAGGTCTTGGGGCTTTCCAAACTGCAGCGTTCAAAAGCTTTTGGGCACCGTGTATGAAAAGTACACCCTAAAGGCGGGTCAGAGGGACTTGGCACTTCTCCTTTTAAAATAATGCGTTCCTGTTGTTTTTCTTTCTCCACTTGCGGTATGGCTGATAATAAGGCTTCTGTATAAGGATGATAGCGATGTTCATACAAACTCTCATAGGTTGCTACTTCTACCATCCGGCCTAAGTACATAACACCTACACGATCGCTTATCTGATAGACCACATTTAGATTATGGGAAATAAAAAAATATGTTAATCCTAATTTTTCTTTTAACTCTGTCAAAAGATTCAATACCTGGGCTTGTACGGATACATCCAGCGCCGATACCGCTTCATCACATATAATCAACTCCGGTTCAAGGGCCAATGCCCTGGCTATGCCAATTCTTTGTTTTTGCCCTCCTGAAAGTTCATGGGGATATCGGTTCAAATGATACTGGGCAAGCCCAACCAATTGAACAAGTTCAACAATCCGTTTTTCAACGACTTGCTGATCCCTTATGCCATGAATCTTAAAAGGCTCTTTCAAAATGTCGATAATTTTTCTTCGAGGGTTTAGACAGGCCGAAGGATCTTGAAAGATAATTTGAACTTTATTTCGCATTTTTTTCAGTTCATTTTTAGATAAGGTGGTTAAATCCTTTCCGTTAATCTCAACACTTCCGGAAGTAAGAGGAAGAAGATGAATTAAGCCTCTTCCTAACGTACTCTTACCACAGCCACTCTCACCTACAACCCCGAATATCTCGTTACGATATATATTTAAATCAACTCCGTCAACTGCTTTTACTATGTATTTACCATTGTTTTTATCATTAAAATGTATTTTTACGTCATTTGCTTTTAACAACAAATTTTCATTTACTTGTGAGTGTTTCATCTCATTCCTCATTTCCACTATAATTCCAACATTTCACTTTGCGTTTTTTTGTAACATTGATCAGTGGAGGTTCTTTTTGCCGGCATATATCTTTTGCATAGGGGCATCTTGGATAAAAAGTACATCCGGTGAATTTTTCCATTGGATTCGCCACAACACCTTCAATGGTTTTTAACGGCCGTCGGTCTTTAGTGATTTTGGGAATTGCACCCATCAGCCCTATGGTATATGGATGTAATGGCTTTTTGAATATATCCTCTGATGATGCCTCCTCTACAATTCTACCGGTATACATAACGATTACGCGTTGACACAATTCGCTTATAACACCAAGGTCATGGGTAATCATCAGTACAGATGTTCCGGTTTCTTTGTTAAGCTGACGTATCAAATCAAGGATTTGTGCTTGAATTGTAACGTCTAATGCTGTCGTTGGCTCATCACAGATTAGTATTTTCGGGCTGCAAGCTAGGGCCATGGCAATCATCACACGTTGCTTCATTCCGCCGGACATTTGATGTGGGTATTCATGAGCACGCTGCACAGGATTAGCAATTCCGACTTTTTCCATCATCTCAATGGCATGCTGCATCGCTTCTTTCTTTTTCATACCTCTATGAAGAATGAGGGATTCGGCAATTTGTTTGCCACACGTTATAATTGGATTTAAAGATGTCATGGGTTCTTGAAAAATCATGGATATTTCATTGCCGCGTATTTTTTTCATTTCTTTCTCTGAAATCTGCACCAAATCCTTGCCGTCATAAAGAATTTCTCCTTTAACTATTTTTCCCGGCGGATTAGGAATCAGCTTCATTATTCCTAATGAAGATACACTTTTTCCACTCCCACTTTCACCAACAATACCAAGTGTCTCTCCTGCTTCCAAGGAATAACTAAGTTCATTGACGGCATATACGGTCCCTTCACTTGTGTTAAATTCTACACTTAACTTTTGTATATCCAATAGCGGCTCATGTGAACTCATGTCATCCTCCTTAATGAAAAAGTCACTTCTGCTATACAGAAATGACTTCATTATCGTTTTCAATAATAATCTAACAGTTTAACACTAATAAAAAATTCCAAAAGCTTATGTAATTTACAAAAAACTATATCAGAATCCATTTACATTGTCAACATAATTCAATCAATCAATTATGCTATTTGTGAAATTAATCACCATCAAAATTCTTCTTCTATTAGCTTATCATTGCTATAATCTTTAGTTTTTCTGCTATTAAAAACTATGAATTCTTTTAATAAGAAGAAAGATACTGAGCAGAATGGTGAACAAATCTCCTAGAGGCATTGCAAGCCAAGCTCCTGTTTCTCCTATAAATCTTGGTAAAATTAATATAATTGGAATAAAAAATAATAATTGTCTTGCCGTAACCAAAAGGGGAGCGCTGCTCCCTTTGCCGATAGCTTGAAAAAATATAATGACTTACACATTTTGTGTTGATTTCATAGTTTGATTTATACAACAATTGACCAATTGCTTATCTTTTGTGATTTTTCCCAAAGTAAAGCATACATCTTATTGTTTTTTACCAAATCATCATGTGTCCCTAGTTCACAAATTTCGCCTTTATGGCTTAACACTAAAATCTGATCGGCATTTTGTATGGTTGCAAGCTTATGGGCAACAATAAAAACAGTTTTTTCCTGTACAAGCTCATTAATGGCCTGTTGTATCAACATTTCATTTTCCGGATCAATATTAGCAGTTACTTCATCCAAAAGTACAATGGGTGCATTTTTTAGTATAGCACGCGCAATGGAAATTCTTTGCCGCTCCCCTCCGGAAAGCGTGTCCCCGCCTTCACCAATAACCGTATCATACCCCTTTTCCAGTTTCATGATGAATTCATGACAATGTGCTTTTTTTGCGGCTTCCAAAACTCTTTCCTTTGTAGCGTTTGGATTTCCAAATTGAATATTATGAAATACGGTATCATGAAATAAATAAGCTTTTTGGAATACGGCACTGATATTTTCCAGTATACTGTCACATTTCATTTCTCTTACTTTAACCCCGCCAATTTCAATGTTGCCTTTATCAACGTCCCAAAATCTAGAAATCAAGTTAAGAATTGTACTTTTTCCGCTGCCAGAAGGTCCTACTATGGCAGTCATAGAACGTTCAGGCGCATAGAAACTGATATTATTCAGCACTGGTTTATCACCATATGAAAAAGTTACATCATTAAATGTCACATCATATCGAGAAAGCTTGATTGATTTGCCGTCATTATCCATGATGGGTTGGTCCAGCAACAAATGCATACGATCGAGACAAGCATTCATAAGTCGCATGAACCCTGAAAATAATCCTATCAGCTCCATAGGCATATAAAATGTAAAAATCATGACAACAAAAAATAGTGCTATAGAAAGTGTCATAGTGCCTCCAAAGAAAAAATAAGTCACAGCAGTTAATATAAAAGCAATCCCCACATGAAAACAAGAAAGGTACAACGCGATCCATGGAAGTACCTTTATTTCAAAATCATAGGATGCAATTTCCAGCCTCCTTAATACATCTTTCAACCTGAACTCTTGATTTCCAGCAAGGTTAAAGGATTTTATGACAAATATTCCCTGCAAATATTCTAGCATAACGGAAGAAGTCCGGGAATGCATTTCCTGTCTTTCATAGGAACGCTTTTTAAAAGTGCTTTGTACTTTGCAGTTGAACAGCAATGCAATTGGATACCAAATACAAGCAATCAAGCCAATCCGCCAGTCTACAATAAACAAAAAAGCCATCATTAATACTGCACTGATCATTCCACCAATAATTTTTGATAGAAAATTCATAGCTAAATTTTCTATAAAAACAAGATCATTGTTAATGACCGAAGAAATATTGCCTGCGTCTGTATTGCTAAAAAAGCCCATAGAAAGATGTATCAGCTTTTCGCCAAGCTTTAATCTTTTGCCGCATACAATTTCATAGCCTACGCCGCTTTGAAATATATATTCCAAAAGTTTAAAAATGAATCGGAATAAAAGAGATGCCAGCAATATGACGGCCAGCAATTTAATGCGTTGATAGGTCAGTTCTCCTATAGCAATCCACTGAAGCGCAACAAAAATTGCAAACATTGACAATGAAGCCATTATGTTTTCCAGAATACTCATTACAAAGGAAAAAATCAGTTTCCCTTTGTATTTTCCAGACAAAAAAAGCATTCTTTTGATAATATTTAGCATTTTCTCATCTCCTTTCCCGACTTTATAGTCCAGCTTTCAGTAAAAGTATAAGCCTGGAAAATGCATTGATATACACTGCTGGTCTCCAAAAGCTTCTCATGCTTTCCTGAGGCACATATTTCACCATCTTGCAGCACTATAATATTATCAAAGCCCATAATAGTACGAATACGATGTGCAATAACAATCAGAGTTTTTCCCTTTGCCAATTCACCAAGTGCCTCTTGTATTTGTTCTTCAGAATCAGGGTCAATACTTGAAGTTGCTTCATCCAAAATTAAAATTGGAGCATTTTTCAGAATCGCTCTAGCAATACATATTCGCTGTCTTTCACCGCCGCTTAAACGGTTACCTGCATCCCCGGCTAAAGTGTCATAGCCATTTTTTGTTTTCATGATGAAGTCATGACATTTAGCCATTTTTGCAGCCGCAATGATATCCCCGTCAGAAGCTTCCGGTTTACCAACCCGTATGTTCTCTCTTATGGACATGTTGAATAAGAATGTATCTTGAAAAACAAAACTGACCATATCCATCAGGTTATCCGGCTTTATATCACGGATGTTAACATCGCCAATGCAAATCTCTCCTTTTTCTATATCCCAAAAACGGCAGATAAGTTTTGCTATCGTTGACTTACCACTTCCTGATGGCCCTATAATAGCAAGAGATTTTCCTTCAACTGCCTCAAAGGACACATGATTCAATACAAATTCGTTATCATAAGCAAAGGAAACATTTTTAAACTTCACGGTGTGATTTTTAGGACTTACATTTTGGGTTTTGATAGGTATTTCAGTCTCAGATAAAATCCCATGCACATTCTTCTCTGCATTTGTCACTGCAATAATTCCGTCCGCAAATTCCGATAATTTCATCAGCGGTGCGGCAAAGCCCATAGAAATCAAAAGAAACAGAACAAGCACCGAAACATCAAGGCTGCCATTAATGGTCAAATATAATCCTAAGGGGAGTACCGAAACAACAGATGCCTGTATCAATACAAAATAGGCAGACATAAGGGGCCAGCATGCTTTATACCAGTCTAAGACATATCGACGATAATCGTTTATTGCCTCCCGAAACCGAAAAAATGCTCCTTCAGATTGGTTAAATGCTTTTATTTCTTTCATCCCATTTACATACTCTACAACTACAGCATTCATCTTATCAACTGCACGGTAATACTTATCCAGCTTTTCTTTGTTAATACGCATCATCAATACATAGAAGAAAGCTGCAATAGGTATAAATATGAGCATAGCAGCAGCCATGCGCCAATCAATGAAAACAAGATAAATCAAAACAAGAACCGGTACAAGAACACTGGATATGGTTTCGGGAATGTTATGGGCTAAGAACCGCTCCAATTCCTCCACATCATTTTCCATTACCTTCTTTATAACACCTGAATCTCTTTCAAGAACATATCCAAGAGGTAATCTGGTAAGCTTATTTGCAAGTTTTAATCGAATATTTCGCAGAATGCAATATGCAGCCTGATGGGACAGCATGGTAGAAAAAATAAACAATACTGTCTTCAAGATTAATAACACACCTATAGCTATTGCAATAACCATCAATTCTGTTTTTGGAATAGACGGATATAATATTTCCAAAACAAACCGATGTACTAGAAAGTATGGAAGGATTCCCGCTGCAACACTGCCAATTGCTAAAAATATGGACAAGATCATCTTTCTTTTGTATTCTTCGGTAAACTGAAATAAGCGTTTTATACTTTGAAGCATTCTACTTCCCACCTTTCAAAAACTTTAAATGAGCATTGATTCTCTCAATACTCATTCTATCAACACACTCTTTTCAGTTCCGCTCCGAGAAGGAATATATACACTCTGATTGAAAAATTTTGTGTTTTGCACCACTCAATTATATTTTCTTGCAACACCTATCGTCCAGATTATATTCCTTTATTGCATCCTCCTCAGCTACGCAAATCACTAGGATTTACACCATATTCCTTTCTAAACGCCCTGGCAAAATGACTGGTATTGATATATCCTACCATATATGCAATTTGACTGATGCTCAGATCATCATTTTCCAGCAGGTTTTTTGCATTGCTCATCCGTAGTTGGCGTATATATTCATAAATGGTCTTTCCGAACATCTCCCGAAAACCATTTTTAAGCTTATACTCATTAATTGCAACCATTTTAGAAAGTTGGCCGGTGGTTGGAGGGTTCATATAATCACGCCTTAATATATGCTCCACTTCCTGTATTGCCTTTTGATCTGCAGAACAATAGCTGCAAGACTTTACGCCTTTAAAAGTATTCACGACATTGTTTTGCCACAATAAAGATAAAATCATCTTTGATGCCCCTTCTAAAAAGGATGGCTGCAGCTGGTCATCAATTTGATTCTCAATAATCTGACTAAATAAATTCTGTATCTGTACACTCGTTTTCTTTGGACTCATAAGAGCGTTGGTCAAATTATGACAAGTACTGTTGTGTCGTCTAAAATCGTCCTTATAAGGGAGTTGCTTATATAATTGATTTTTGGCCAAAATTGAAACCGCAAAGATTTCCTCCCCTGATGGGTACATCATCATACCACGACTATTAGGTTTAATATAAATACCCAATTCATTCCGGCTAAGGCAGGTATCGATTACACCCGTTTCCGAACACGAGATATATCCACTAAAACAGTAGGTTGCTTCAAACATACAGTCGAAATTCTCATAGCACATAACAAGTGGATGAAGAAGTCTTAAATGCATTATGGAAATCTCTACATCACAGCAAGGTGATATTGCACTTATGTAACCCCTTCCAAGTTCCTTTGGAACAATAAGCCTACCTGTATTTTCATCCTCTAAATGGGTAAAACCATATTTTCTCTTTAAAATGCCATAATAATCATCCATCTGGTTAATAAAAATTGCAGAGTTCAACCAATCACCTTCATTCTCTGAATAATCACTCATCATTTATGCCTACAAAATTAATACTCTAAATAATATATAATTATATCATAAATACCAACGACATTTTTCAAAAGGTTTATCCACACCTGTAACAGCTCTCTATACAAAATCATATTGTGAAACTACTAGTATTTTTTATGTGGAAGTGAATACTATGAAAAAACCAGATTGTAATCTTTATGAAGGTGGAGAAATTCCACCATGTAGTGCTTTTTTAGATAATAGCAACCCTATCATAAAAGATGGTAAGCTTATTTTTCGAAATTTGAATAGATTATTTTATTTCATTAGCGCATCAACCATAAATCCATCTACTCAATTTAATGCCAGCACAGTCGCCGCCAATATTCAAATCAGCTTATCAACGTTTATCATAGGATTATTTATAAATCAAGTTCAAGTTGGTATTATAACATATGACCAGGATTGTATGATCCATTCCAACAAAGAAATCAATGCATTTATACATGAAACATTGCAGAACCCACCAATAATAGATGAAAATTTTTTTCCTAGTCTTTCCTTAGTTTATTCCAATGGAAATGCAATACTTGATCCGTTTACTTTCACTTTGAATATTTCTAAACTCAATTTCTATATTCTTTTAATTATAAGCAGATTAGAAATGAACCTGGGTTTATTCTTCATAGATAATTCTTTTGCTACAGAAGATTGTATAAACTTCTTCCTGGCTTCGCTGAATATACAGTGTCCATTTGAAGAAAACAAAAAAGGAGAAAAGATTCATGAACCTTTGGATGAAGAAATAACCAAACTCTCTCGTAGTTTATCAAAAGAACAGTTAGACAAACTTTATGAATTGCTTAGAAAATTATAATTCCTCCATAATACTCGTTTGGTTTTGACACAAAACAAATCAGGTGTGACAACACATTAAAGATTTTTATATTAAAAAATCCGATAAATTATTATCGGATTTTAATTTTAAGCTATTTAATGAGTGAATAGATACATGAATCATAGATATTCCCATTCTTATAAATACTTTTCCTCATAACACCTTCCAATTGATAGCCTGCTTTCTCAAGTGATTTTCGTGAGCCCGTGTTATAGGCGAAAGGTTCTGCAAAAATTCGTACGATGTCCAGTTGTTCAAAGGCGATTTTAGACATCTGCCGAATTGCTTTGGTCATAATACCTTTATTCCAAAAAGGTACCCCCAGCCAATACCCTATTTCTGCACTTTTACAATGTACATCATCTTGGATTGAAACACCTATACAGCCTACTGCCTGGCCTTCAACGGTAATCACTTTGACACATTGACGGGTTGGATCTGCATGGATACACTCGTTAGCGTACCATCTGGCATCTTCAATGGTATATGGATACGGAAAAATATTTCTGAGATTGTTTGATATTTTTTTGTTGTTTGCATATTTCGCAATACTTTTGGCATATTCTATCTGCCAATCATTTAATTGAAAATTCATGTCCTCCTCCCACTTTAACCCCATATTACAAACTTATATTACTTAACTGCCGCTACAACAGACATCTCAACTAAAATGATGAGATATCTCTTTATTGCCATAGAGATTAGCCTCCTTATATGTTGTTATATTTCGTTATCATTATAATAAAGTCCAAAGCTAAAATCAAACTTAGTACTTCTTATTACTGATACAATTTAACTTTTTACATTCATTTTCTTTAAATCTGAATGTAAAAATGATGAGGTGAAAAAAGCCTCATCATTTTCATAGTACTATATGTGTATAGAGGAGATTTTTTTATATGACTATGTTATACCTTCAGCAATTCTCATTGCAGTCGGTGTGATACATAACCCGCCTTTACCGGTACACTTCAACTCACTCGGTAATAGTTTTCCAGTCTCTCTCATTGCAATAATTACCTCGTCAAGGGGTATAACAGAATCAAAACCGGTTAGTGTCATATTGGCTGAAGTCAGCGCATTTGAAGCAGCCGCAGCATTTCTGTTAACACAAGGAATATCAACCAGCCCTCCAATAGGGTCACAAATCAGCCCTAACATATTTTGCAGGGCCAGTCCTGCAGCCGAAAATCCTTCTTCTATTGTGCCATCACATAAATACACCATAGCAGCAGCAGCCATAGAAGATGCTGATCCATTCTCCGCTTGGCATGCACAAACTTCAGCAGCAAAAGTCGCCTGATGGCTGATAAAAACACCTATCAAACCTGCTACCATCAGTCCATCTATTACTTTTTCAAGTGGGTAGTTGTTTTCCTCCATTGTACATAATACCGCCGGCAAAACACCACACGACCCTGCTGTTGGCGCAGCTACAACGGTTCCCATAGAACTATTGTATTCCATCACTGCCGTTGCATAGATCATGATGCTGTTTAAGACACCAATATCAGTCGTTTTTCTTTCAAGTAAGTTCTGCCTCATTTTTGAAGCTTTTGGTTCTAAAAATCCTCTCATCTTAAAATCAGATTTTATTCCGTTATTGATAGATTGTTTCATGGCTTGATATATGGTACGTGCCTTTTCTTTTATAACCGATTTTTCCAATCCACTGCGAGTACATTCATATATATATGCCAGCTCAGCTAAAGAATGTATATGATTATGACAGCTGTAATTGAGAGCTTCCTGGGCTGTTCTAAAGGGTATTTCTACCTTTTTGAAGGAAGCTATAGGCATTATTAAATCTGTTGTTAATACTTTTGTATCTTCAAATGCCTTTACTTTTTCTATAAAGTCTTCATCAAATGGGCTGCTGCTTGAAAGCTGGATCATTTTTTTATTACCTTGCTGTCTGACGACGATATGACTATTTTTTTTATTTTCAACATATGGATGCATTATTTCTAATACTTGTTGGTCATTGTTTTGGCAAATACAAATACACTCATAAAAATCACCACACATCTGAACTAAAAAGCCATCAATGCCAACAATCTCAAATGCCCCTCCACCTGTAGAATGTGAATCCACTTCCATTGTCCTGCCGTTTTTTGATGTGACAGTAATCTTAGATGCATTTGGATGTGCTGCACCAAGGTCAGCAGAATGGAAGTGATAGCTGATATTGTTTTCGCCCGCTGCCTCTAATGCATATGGTAACCGTTCATCTTCAGCATCCCAGCCCATTAATCCCGCAATAAATCCTTTGTCACTTCCCTGTCCTCTATAAGTTGCGGGATAGGACCCATTTATATCAAAACATATATCTATATGACTAATTTCTTCGTTAAAAAGATTATAAATTATCTTCCCAATTCTCGCCGGCCCTGCTGTATGAGAGCTTGAAGGTCCGGCCATAATCGGACCGATTACATCGTTAAATATGCTTACCGTATTTATGTCTTGCATTTATACCTCCCTGCTTATAAAGCACCCAATAGTTTTGTTGGCAAGAACAGTGCTACTTGTGGGAAATAAGTAGTAATGATTAAAGTTGGTATCCAAGCAAATAGGATCATTGCCATAGTTGGTGTCATCATCTCATTTATTTTCGCTTTTCCAATTCTTGCACCAAGATATAATAGTGGTGCCGTAGGTGGTGTTATGTTACCCATTCCTAAATTAACGCCCAATATGGCTGCGAAGTGCACAGGACTTACTCCTAATTCTGTTACAAGAGGCAATAACACAGGTGTTGCTAATAATACGCCGCTTACGTCATCCATTAACATTCCGATGATTACCATAAAAATGTTCACCATCACTAATATGACATATTTATTTGGAGAAATAGCCGTCAAAATATCAATCATCTTATTGGGAAGATTCTCCATAATAAATAATCTGCTCAATATCATTACCACGTAGAACATGACCATAATAACGCCTGTTGTTGTAGCTGTTTCTACCAATGCCGATTTAAAATTCTTCATATTTAAGCCCCTATATACCAAAAACCCTACAGGAACAGAATACAAAACAGCCACTGCAGCCGCTTCAGTTGGTGTCATGATACCACCATATATGCCTCCCAGTACAACAAATGGCATGAACATAGCGGGTGCAACTCTTTTAGTTCGTTTTACAAACATTTTTTTATAGGCTTGTTTGGAAACTGGTTCCTGAACAACTATTTCCTTATTATTTCTTGCAAAATAAAAATTGACGATGCAAAGTAAGGCTGTAAGAATTAGTCCCGGAACGATGGTTGCTAAAAAGCAGGCTAATACAGATTGATTACCGATCCAAGCATATAAAATCTGTATTGAACTTGGCGGTATCAATAACCCTAATGGTGCGGCATTTGAAATCAATGCAGCAGACAATCCTCTGGGATACTTTGCCTCATCTAGTTTTGGGAACATAATTGACCCTATACAGGAAAGCGTAGCCGATGCGCTTCCGGATATTGAACCAAAAATAGCACAGCTTATTACGGCAACAGCTCCAAGGCCGCCCTTTATTCTTCCTACAAACAGCTCAACAAAGTTAACCAGCGCTTCACCTATTTTCCCTTTTTCAATCAGCCCACCTGCTAAGATAAATAAGGGAATCGCTAGTAAAACAATAGAAGACATTTTACTATATCCTACCGGCAATAAAAAACTTGGATCGTATCCTAAGGTAACCACTAACCATATAACCGATGCACCGAAACAAAAGGGAACCGGTACACCAATGATTAATGTAACCATTAAAATTAAAATACTAATTAATAATTCCATTGTGCCTCCTTAAATATCATCACTCATTACCATTGGCAAGTCTATTTTTTGCAATAATAATGGCGTCAATAAAGTAAATTAAGAAATAAAATGTCATTAAGAATAATCCGAAAAAAATGACGCTCTGAGAAAAAACCAGTGGAATTTTTAATCCAGGTGATTTTGCGCCTTTCTCAATTCCCCACATGAAATATCCATAACCCCAATGTGTAAGTACAGCTGATACTATGGTTTCAATTGCACCCGTTATAACAGCCAATATGACTTTTATTTTTTCATTTTTAACGTATACTGATATAATATCTGCTTTTATATGGCTTTTTTCATAGCTGCCATATGCACCACCAATGAAATAAAGCCAAAATGCCACAATAACTATGATTTCTTCCATTCCATATAAATCTGTGCCAAAGATATAACGCATAACTACGGCAAGAACTATAATACTTACTGCTGCAATACTGCAAATGATCAATATAATCTGCTGTACTTTTTTCAAAATATGCCATAGAAAACTATGCTTTATTTTTGAAGTAAATTGTTCCATTGGATACTCCTCTCTGTCTATAATCCCGCTATTGCTTTTTAAATAAGCCCAGCAAATGCCAGGCTCATTCAATTACTCTACGTCTTTTTTAAGTTCATCCATGATTTCTTTACTAAATTTTGCTTCTAATTTAGGCCACGTTGTATTTCTAATATAATCGGCTAGTGCTACTCTGTCTTCTTCGTTTATTTCAATCACTTCATTGCCGTCTGCAATTAAATCTTCTTTGGCTTGCATTTCTTCGGATTCACAGATTTCAAAACTTTTTTTAGATTCTATTTCAAATGCTTCTTCAATAATTGCCTGATGTTCAGAAGATAAAGAATTCCATGTTTCTTGGTTGATGAGATAAGCTGTATTTTCTACGAATATGTTGTATGGGATAAAATAATCAACAACATCCCTAAACCAAAGATAATTCATAAGAGCCGTTCCGCCTACCCATCCGTCAGCCACACCTGTTTGCAAAGCAGTGTAAAGATCGGCATAAGCAATAGTCGTGGATGGATACCCCATATCTTCAGTTGCCAGCTTGTATACATCCATAGCAGGCGTTCTCACTAGATTCGTTTTAGTCTTAGTAGGATCTAAATAGTTTTCCGGCATTTCTTTCATACCATAACCAATGAACCCTTCTGCATATATACCCAATAGATGCACCCCGAGATTCTGATGAAGTTCTGAATAAATTCTGTAGAAATTGGAACCTTCAGAAAATACTTTCTCCATAGCTTCATAATTTTCAACCAAATATGGAATAGAGTTGATTTCAAGTTTTTCATCATATTGACTTGGTACAAAGATATGTGCCATATCAATTGAACCTGTCATGACTTCCTCATATACAAGTGTATAATCCCCAAGCTGGTTGGATGGATAAACCATTATTTCAATCTCTCCATTGGAATCTGTCATTATTTTATCTGCAATCCTATTAAGTGCTTCTGTTGCAGGATGTTCAGCTGCGTGCTGCCCGGCAAGCCTTAATTTAATGACTTCTTTTTCTACGGCTTCATCAGGTTTTTCTCCAGAGCACGCTGATACGCTTAGCATGCATATAACCAGTACCATTGCAAGAATCGTCTTATAAAATTTTCTCATTTTTTCCCCTCCAAATTAAATTGTTTCTACATCAGGCCCCCAAGTATCTGCCATGACATATCCTGTTTGAAACGGATCGGAAGGATCCACTCCAAAATGCTCAATAGCATAGATCCAGCATCTTCCGGACAGCCTTGGGATAATTGCTTTTCTGCCATCGCATAATTCAAGTTCTTCAACAATTTCTGCCTTAAATCGGCCGCCTATTGTTGATTCCATCCATACTGTTTCACCGCATTTCAATTCTTTTTTAGCATGCATCACTGCCATCCTAGATGACGAGCCTGTTCCACATGGGGAACGATCAACTCTTCCCGGATAAATAATGGTTCCATTTTTATAAACATGCGCTTCGTCACCATTAACATCTGTATACATCATATACTCTATATGATTAAAAAGCGGTTCTTCAGGATGTTGAACTTTTATCTGCTCATCAGCAGCTTTCTTTAACTTTTTTGCTACCTCCACCATTTTCCTTGCATTTTGGGGTGAAATTTCAAAACCCAGTTGTTTCACATCTACCATACAAAAATAACATCCGCCAAAGCCTATATCTACTGTTATGTTACCAATATCTTCAACGGTAATCTCCGTATCCAGACACTCTGCAAAGCTTGGGCAGACATCAATGGTCACGTTTAAAACTTTGCCGCCCTTACACTCAGCCTTAACCGGTATCAACCCCGCCGGAGTATCTAATTTAAATTCTGTAAAAGGTTCTTTCATTGGAACCATGCCTGTCTCTAACAGTACCGTTGTCACACACATCGTATTAGATCCACTTAATGCATGTGCCTGATCCGGCTGTAAAACAATAAAACCTGCAACCGCTTCCTCATTGACCGGTGGTACCAGAACATTGGCTGACATCTGTGCACTACCTCTTGGCTCATAAAGGGTGAATCTCTTAAGCCAGTCGTTTTCCTCATTGATATAGCGCATTTTATCAAGCATTGTTTTTCCTGGGATATCTATAACGCCACCCGTAATAACTCTACCTACTTCACCTTCAGCATGAACACCATAAAGCGTAAGTATTTTAGACCACTGCATACATCCTCCCCATCTTTTTTCATTTTTTTGAAAACTATTTCACTATTTTATTAACTTTATTCTAAATCTTAAAGACAACATTGTCAATATTTTTTTCACTATTTTAATGATTATCTTAAATATATTTCATTTTATTGAAATGTTTTAACCTTTTCATTCTAAATAAGGTTTATGGTGATTCTGCCTTTTTCCATGTCATAAGCATCTATAATAGTACCTATATTGACTCACGTTTATCCATAGAATTTCCTTCATTTAAGTTTTTCATTCATAATCAAAAATTCACCATTTTATTCATTTGATTCAAAATACTGAAAATGATATAATGATGTCATAATAAAATAAAAAAATAGGTGAACATTATGAATTTAGGGAACAAAATAAAAGAATTAAGAAAAGAACGGAACATTACAATAAAAGAATTGGCTGAAATGACTGATTTATCAATTGGTTTTATAAGTAATTTAGAAAGAAATCAAAACTCTCCGTCTGTAGCGAATCTGCAATTGATATGTCAAGCATTGGATATCAACATCGTAGAATTTTTTGAATCCACTAAAGCACCTACCGCTATGGTTATTCGAAGTGATGAGAGAGATGATATATTGACAGAAGAAGGATCTCCCATTAAATACGAGTTGGTGGTTCCTGACTATTCGGAACTCAATGGTATATGTATTATAACAGAGGGCAACAGCCAGTTAAGTAAAAATTCTTGGGGTCACAGTACCGATGAGGTAGGCTTAATCACCGAAGGCACTATGGAGATTCACATTAATAACGAGATTCACACCTTATGCCAAGGCGATACCATTTATATTCCCAAAAACACCCCTCATAAGTATCGCAATCCCTCCAGCGAAACATCTGTTTCTTATTGGTTTTCTATAAAAGGTACACTGTGATAACAATAAAATAAACCTCCTTGGTGGTGTGTTCTTTCTAACCACATTACCATTGGAGGTTTTTTTCATACATTTATTAATTATAGCAAGCTGAACGAATTGGTATTAAGCGTTCATTTTCTCAAAATCCTCTTCACTTATAACTTCCACTCCCAGCTTCATTGCCTTTTCAAGCTTTGATCCGGCTTCTTCTCCTGCTAGGACATAGTCCGTTTTTTTGCTGACACTGGAGCTGACTTTTCCGCCTAGGTTTTCTATGATTTCTTTTGCTTCGTTTCTGGAATAGTTTTGCAGTGTCCCTGTCAAAACAAAAGTTTTGCCTTCAAAGGCTTCTTTTGTCACTACCTCTTTTTCAACAGATGTCATATTGACGCCGGCTTCTTTTAACTTTTCTATGAGTTGAAGGTTTCTCTCTTCTTTAACAAATTCCAGAACACTTAGGGTCATTTTCTCTCCGATTTCATCTATAGCTATCATTTCATCGTAGGCAGCATTTATAAAATCGTCCATGGTTTTAAAGCGGTTAGCCAGAAGTTTTGCGGCTTTACTGCCTACCAGCTTTATTCCCAAACCAAATATAAGCCTTGATAAGTCGTTATTCTTTGATTCGCTTATTGCCGATATTAGATTTTGAGCTGATTTATCACCCATTCCTTCTAAAGGGCTTAATTGCTCCTCTTTAAGATAATATAAATCGGCAATATCTTGTACCAATCCTTCGTCAACTAACTTTTCAATCAAGGCACCGCCCAGCCCGTCTATGTTCATAGCATCTCTTGAAACAAAGTGAATCAGTCCTCTGAGATTTTGAGCCGGACATTCTTTATTGATACAGCGAAGCACCGCTTCATCCTCAATACGAACGGTTTCCCTCCCACAAGACGGACACTCCGCCGGCATTTGAAATTGGACTTCGTTTCCGGTACGTTTGTCTTTTATAACTCTAACAATTTCAGGTATAACATCACCGGCTTTATGAATGACCACATGATCACCAATTTTTATATCCTTTTCTTGTACAAAATCTTCATTATGCAATGTGGCATAGCTTACCAATGATCCGGCTACTCGAACAGGCTCTAATACTGCTCTTGGTGTCACTGCGCCGGTTCTGCCGACTTGAACCATTATATCTTTTACTGTCGTTTCTGCCTCTTCTGCTTTAAATTTATAGGAAATGGCCCATCTGGGACTCTTAGCTTTTTCTCCCAGCAGTTTTCGCTGCTCTAAATTATTGACCTTGACCACTAACCCATCAATGTCATAAGATAATTCTCCTCTTTTCTCTTCCCAATGCTCACAGGCAGATACAATATCTTGAACCGATGCACATATCTGGTGATCAGCTGTTTTAAAGCCTTGCTTTTTAAGATATTTAAATCCTTGTGAATGACTTTGAAAAGATGTATTTTCACTATATTGTATATTAAAAATAAATATATTCAACGGTCGTGTTGCGGTTATTTTTGAATCCAATTGTCTCAATGACCCTGCTGCTGCATTTCTCGGATTGGCAAAAATCACACCACCCATTTGTTCTTGCATCTTGTTAAGTTCTATAAAACGCTTCTTTGGAATATATACTTCTCCTCTTATATCCAGAGGGCTTTTCTCTGGAATTAAAAGCGGTATGGTATTGATGGTTTTAAGATTTTGTGTAATATTTTCTCCTACTATACCATTCCCTCTGGTGGCACCTTTTGTAAACATACCGTTTTCGTACTGAAGCACAACGGATAAACCGTCTATTTTGGGTTCTACTACATATTCTACATCATCGCCAACGATCTTTTTAATGCGTTTATCAAAGTCAACGATTTCTTCTTTGCTATAAGAGTTATCCAAGCTCAACATAGGTATGCGATGTGTAACCTGGCTGAAGCTTTTTAGGGGTTCTGCTCCTACTCTTTGAGTAGGGGAATCCTGTCTTTTATATTGGGGGTTTTCTTCTTCAAGCTTATTTAAGTCTTCCAGCTTTTTATCAAATTCAAAATCTGATATAACAGGATTGTCCAAGACATTGTATCTATAGTTGTGTTCATTTAATTCTTCTACGAGAGCGTCTATGCGACTTTTCACGTCACTCATGATTAACCTCCTTGATTAGATTACAGGTTACAGAGATAGTTAGCCGATTTTTTCCAGTGGGGCAAATTCTAATGCCAGTGTCTTTATGCCTACTTTATCGAATACGATGGTCACCATGGTATTGTCTTTTTTTTCTAGGGATACCACCAAACCTTCGCCAAATGTTTTATGTTTTACTTTATCACCGGTTCTGACTTCACTATTGGTGCTATTATTTGCAGTATTCGGTTTTACAATTTTATTCTCCCCATTTTTTATATATTTCATCTGTTGAAATGGAGAAAAATGATTTCTGCTTTCTTCGTAATATGGGTTTGGTTTAGGTTTCTCCTTAGCCGGCTCATAGCCTTCCAGGAGGCTCTGATCTATCTCATTCATGAATCTGGATACTCTGGTATATTCCGTTCGACCATAAAGCATTCTTTGGTCGGCGTGGGACAAGTGTAATCTTTCTTTAGCTCTTGTCATGCCGACGTAACATAGTCTTCGTTCTTCCTCTAAGCCTTCCTGCGAATCGAGGGCACGCCTTCCCGGAAAAAGTCCTTCTTCCATTCCCGGCATAAATACCACCGGAAATTCTAATCCTTTTGCACTATGCAGCGTCATTAACAAAACCGCTTCTTCCGATGGGTCATAGTTATCAATATCTGTTATTAAGGATATCTTTTCAAGGAATTCAAATAGGTTCGGATTCTCTGAAGATTGTTCATATTCATATATAACAGATTTTAATTCCATAAGGTTTTCTATTCTACTTTTTGCTTCAACCGTATTTTGTGCTTCTAAATCTCTTATATATCCGGATTCATCTAACAGCCCTTCATATATCTCCGACACCTTTAATGTCTCTTTCTTATTATGATGACGAGCAATAATTCCTGTGAAATGCTTGATGCCTTTAGATATTTTAGCAGATAATCCTTCTACTACTTCTTCATTCAGCATGGTGTGAAAAAGATCATCATTTCTAAGCCCTGCCAAGTTAGATAATTTTTCCATGGTCTTTAGACCAATCCCTCTTTTGGGTTCGTTGATAACTCTTTTTATACTGAGTTCATCTATAGGATTTTGCACCAGTTTAAGATAAGCCAATAAATCCTTTACTTCTTTTCTATCATAGAATCTTAGTCCGCCGAAAATTCTATAAGGAATATCATACATCGATAAGGCGTCTTCCAGAGATCTGGATTGTGCATGTGTTCGATACAAAACTGCAAAATCAGAATAGCTGAGTTCAATGCCTTTTTGCCTTTCTATTTCTCTTGCAATATACATGGCCTCATCTTTTTCAGTCATGCCTCTGAAATAGTTGATTTTATTGCCTTCTTCTTTACTTGTCCACAGTTTTTTCCTTTTTCTTCCTGAGTTGTTTCTAATGACAGAATGTGCGCCATCTAAAATAGTCCCGGTAGATCTATAGTTTTGCTCTAATTTAATAGTCTTGGTATCACTAAAATCCTTCTCAAAGTCTAATATATTTCGAATATCTGCACCTCTCCACTCGTATATACATTGGTCATCATCACCCACAACACAGATATTCTTATTCTTTTGAGCAAGAAGGTAAACAAATCGATATTGCATATAGTTGGTATCCTGATACTCATCTACCATGATGTATCTGAATCGATTTTGGTAATGTTCCAATATCTCAGGAAATTTCTCAAATAATTCAACGGTTTTAAGAATCAAATCGTCAAAATCCAAAGCATTATTTTTTCTGAGTGTATTTTCATATCTTTCATAGACTTTGGCAATTTTATATTCTTTTGTATTCACATTCAGAGGCTTTTCAAATTCTTTTGGTGACATCCCTTTGTCTTTACAATCCCCTATTATTTTTTGTACATATGGAATCGTAATGACTTTATCATCTAAATTTTCTTGTTTGATACATTCTTTTATGACGGTCTTTTGGTCGGTACTATCGTATATGGTAAAGTCCTTGCTATAACCTAAGGCTTCTATTTGTTGTCTTAATATTCTCATACAAGCGGAATGGAAGGTGGTCATCCATATATTAAAATTAGCCCCAATAAGCTTCTCCACTCTTGCCTTCATTTCTGCCGCAGCTTTATTGGTAAATGTTACTGCTAATATCTCGTATGGTTGTATGTTTTTTTCTTCAATCATGTAAGCGATTCTATGTGTCATCGTATTGGTTTTCCCGGAGCCTGCTCCGGCTAATATCAATAAGGGCCCTTCTATATGTAAAACAGCTTCTCTCTGTCGTTCATTCAGCATACTTAAGTCCATCTTAACCTCCCCAAAATAGTATCTATGTTTTTCAGCACACCTAATTAGTATAGCATAATTAGGTAGAGTTCGTGGTTAATTTATATTTTGCAAAGCAAAATATTATTCCTGTGTCCCTTTTTTATTGTAATAAAAGCCTGATGACCAGTCCCGATATGGTTATGGCCAGGATAATTTTTATCCATTTGTCGCCCTTCAAAACAGCAAAACGACTGCCTAAATAAGCCCCTAGTACGTTGCCGGCCGCAATACAAAGTCCTAAAATGATATTGACTTTGCCATTCATTAAAAAAACCACTAAAGATGAAATGGTATATAATCCAACAACAAATACTTTTACTGAATTAATGCGCACTAATGTGTAGTTGGTAATGACAGTCATGGCTGCTATGATGACAAACCCTACTCCTGCTTGAATCATACCGCCATATATGCCAACAAAAAAGAAAACAATACCACCAATGATTTGATGCTTTTTTGTCATTTCGTCTTCTTGATTTATTTTAAGCTTCTTTTCCGGTTGAAATATGATTTGTAATAATACAACAACCATAACGCCTGCAAGCAACTTGTTAAAAATACTATCAGGTATGTTAACCGCTATATTTGACCCGGCAATTGACCCGACAACCGCAGGTAATGCAAATATTAAGCTGGTCTTAAGGTCAAAATAGCCCATTCTTTTAAAATTATAGACAGCAGAACCATTTTGAAATAATAGTGCTACTCTATTGGTACCGTTAGCGACAGCAGAAGGCATACCAAAAAATATCATAATCGATATGACGATAACAGAACCCCCGCCGCCTACCGTATTGATAAAACCTGCTATAATACCAACCACAGCAAGTATAATATATTGATAAACGTCCATGATTTTTCTCCTATATTATATAATAAAGGTTGCTTAATAATACTTGGGCTATACAATAAACCCCTGCTTTTTAGAAGCCTTTAATAAAAATAATGCCTCCTATCATCAATAAAATGCCTAAAATTCTACTCATACTGATTGAAACTTGCTCAACCCCAAACAATCCAAAATGCTCCAGAATAACAGACATTCCTATTTGAGCTGCTATTACAATAGAAATGGACATTGCGGGTCCTAAAATCCTTATGGTAAAAATGGAGCCCACTACTACAACTATACCCATAGCACCTGCAAAATAAAAGTATTTAGGCACCTCAACGATTTTAGTCAGGTCCCCTTTCCCAAAAATAAAAACAATACAGGTTATTAGAATAAAAGTTGTAGATATACTGACAAATGCAGCTTCAAATGTACCAGTAGCTTTGGAAATATTATTAGTAAAAACAGGCTGCATGCAGACACACATTCCTATACATATAGCCAGTATGATTCCCATTAAGCTTCCCATTTCATTCACCTCTTATGGTCTATTTTTTAATCTAGCTGAGTAATTAATGACTTTTCTTTCATATTCTTGATCGATATATGGTGATGTAAAGGCAAAGTCGGCAGTGGATTGATTCATAGCAATAGGAATATCATATAATACCGCAATTCTCAATAACGCTTTTACATCCGGATCATGAGGCTGTGCACATAGCGGATCCCAGAAGAAAACAATAAAGTCTATATCCCCTTCTACGATTCTAGAACCGATCTGTTGGTCACCGCCTAATGGTCCGCTCATAAATGCGGTTACATTTAACGATGTCTCCTCTTGGATTAGCCTTGCTGTCGTTCCGGTTCCATGTAAGTGGTGTTTTTCTAATTTCTCTCTGTTACGTTTAACCCAGTTCAATAAATCTCCTTTTCTATGATCATGTGCTACAAGAGCAATACTTTTGTTTTTTTTCATTAGAATTTTATCTTCCATATTTCTCCTCCAAATATTATGATATTGTTTGTAACTTATATGATAGTTGAGCACCTATTTGCGCATTGTTAAATACCAACTGTATATTAGCAGCCAAACTATCTCCTTTTGTAATTTCTTTTATCTCATTTAATAGAAATGGTGTTACTTCTTTTCCCGATATACTTTTTTCATTTAGCTTATGCAATGCCTGTTGAATCACCGCTTCAATGATTTTAGAGTCTAATTCAAATTCCTGTGGGATTGGGCATCCAAGAACAACGCCGCCTTTTAAATTCAGTTCTTTTTTTGCTTTTATAAAGCTGGCTGCTTCATCAATGTTATTCATAGAATAATCCACTTTGAATCCACTCTTTCTGCTGTAAAAAGCAGGAAACTGGGTTGTTTGGTATCCCAAAACAGGTACCCCATTGGTTTCAAGATATTCTAAGGTAGCGCCTATATCTAAAATGGACTTGGCGCCGGCGCATACAACCACTACATCGGTATTGGCTAATTCCATTAAATCTGCCGATATATCAAAGCTCTCTGATGCACCCCTATGGACGCCGCCTATCCCGCCTGTCACAAATACTTGAATTCCCGCCATATGTGCAATGATCATAGTCCCGGCTACTGTAGTAGCACCATTCATCCCTTGGGATACCGCATATGGCATATCTTTTCTGCTGATTTTCAGAATATCTTTTGCTTGAGCAAAATATTCTATATCTTCTTCGGTCATACCCACTTTCAATTTTCCTTTAACAATACCTATGGTTGCCGGCACTGCTCCATTTTCTCTCACTATTTCACATACATTTAAAGCGGTCTCAACATTTGCAGGATAAGGCATTCCATGAGAAATAATAGTAGATTCCAAAGCAACAACAGGTTGATGATTATTTAGGGCTTCTTTTACTTCAGAGCTGATCTCCAAAACCTTTTCATACATTAATAAAATATCTCCTTTACATTTTCTTCAATTTCCTGTGAAGACAATTGGTCACTAACTGTTTTTTCACTCTGCAATGCAAAATATGCAGCCGTACATCCATAATGCGCCAATTCTTTTATACTCAACCAACGGGAAAGACCATACACAATACCGGCTGTAAAAGCATCCCCTGCTCCTGTTGCACTTTGAACCGTACAGCACGGTATCTTAACAATCCCCTGTTCCTTATTATCTTTATAATAAACGCCTTCTTCTCCTAATGTAATAAACACTTTTTTTACACCTTGGTTCAATAGAATCTCTCCTGCTTTTTCTAATTGCTGCCGACTATCTATTTGAATGCCTGCTAACATCTGAGCTTCTAATTTATTGGGCTTAACCATCTCAAAAGCACCTATTCTATTTTTAACCTTTGCTGCTTTTGTTACAGATACCGGGTCCACCAGAAACTTTTTACTCTTATATCGGTCCAAAATATGGTTAATCAATGATATGGAAATGTTGGTATCCAGAACAATAATATCCGAAGATCCTATGACCTGGTCAATAGCTTTTAAGTCACATTGCCAATCATCAAATATAGCCATATCATTAAGCGCCAATTCCATATCTCTCTTGTCATTTAAAATAGAAACATATGAAGCTGTAGAACCCTTAGCTTCAATGGTAATATTTTTTGTTTCAAATCCTATTTGTTTTAAATAATCTAAAGCAGATTTACCAAAAAAATCATTACCTACCGTTGATATAAAATGTGTTGACAACCCTAAATTAATAAGGTTTTCAGCAATGTTTTTTCCTACTCCGCCAAAGGAAATATGTACAGTTCCAGGATTAGAATCTTTTTTTATAAGCGGGCTATACGGAACGCCTTCGATATCTACTGTGATGCCGCCTATTACGGTTGCTTGGAACATTCTCTTAACTCCTTATCCCCTTATTCTCACACCATTATATTATACTATAAATAAGTCTTTATATGGTAATTATTAAAGAGAATCTAACCATGATCTGCTCTATGATATTGGGTGGATACCAGCAGCAAAATTGCGAACATTCTCGAATTTTGTAATATTTACACGGCGTATATTCAGAAAATTAAAAATATATATTGAAATCTTCATTGGAGTTTGCTATAATATGATTAACCAAATAGTCAACCAAAAATGAGACGATTAACATCCTTAATTTTTAAATGTTGGCTAATGGAAAATTACAGATTATCACCAAAGTGAGGTGATCGACAAAAATCGATTGAGTTGAATTTACACGAAGGAAGGTGATTCCACCAAAAATGAATGAGATTACAGAGTTTTTTTAAGAACCAATCTTTATCTAAAAAATAAAAGATTGGTTCTTATTGGTTTTTGAACATCGTTATATTTTATGGTAGTTTTATTCATTATCCAGTATTTCTCTTAATGCCCTAATCTCTCTGGCATGACCTTCCGTATCATATGGGGTTTCCAGTATAAAAGGCAGGTGCTTTAACTTTGGATGGATTATAAATTGTATCAAAGCATCCAATCCTATTTCACCTTCTCCTGCACCCGCATGGCGGTCTTTACGACTATTGAAAGGATTCATGCTATCGTTGAGATGAACTGCCTTAATTCTATCTATCCCAAGGAGCTTATCAAATTTTTCTAAAACGCCCTCTAAATCATTGACGATATCATACCCTGCACTGAACAAATGGCAGGTATCCATACAAACACCCATTTTCTCAGGATAATTGACTTGATCAATAATAAGTCTTATTTCTTCAAACGTATAGCCTATCTCACTTCCTTTTCCCGACATGGTTTCAAGGAGAACCCATGTTTCGATCTCTTCTGTAAGGCCATCATTTATAATCTCTGCAATTGACTTAATGCCCTCTTCAACGCCTATACCCGTATGGCTGCCCGGATGAATGTTATAAAGATGACACGGCATAACTTTCATTCTCTCTAAATCATCTTTGAATACCATTTTAGCAAATTCTCTGGTTTTGGGATTGGCAGATGCCATGTTTAATGTATAAGGGGAATGGGCTAGTATATCACCAAATTTATGTTTGACTAAAATATCCTCTAATCCTTTCACATCAGATTGATCTAATGTTTTAGCCTTACCTCCTCTAGGATTTCTGGTAAAAAACTGAAATGTATTGGCATTAATTTTTACTGCTGTTTTTCCCATTTTCGTTAATCCATTAGATGTTGACAGATGACATCCTAGTTTGTACATAATATTTCTCCTTTCATGACTGCCCCTAGGTTTTATTCTGAGTCGAAGAAGCAACTGCCTCCTATAAATTCTTTTATAATTGAATTGTTCAATATGGCACATTCGTTTTCTATAGATAAAAAGTAACTTAAAAATTTAAGCAGCCGCTTTGCTTCCATATATTCTATTTCATCTTCTTTAATTTCTTTTAATAATGGTTCTGCATATTTTTTAAGTACGGCTAGTTCATACACTAAAACAGAATTAAACATTACATTTGCTTCTTCTTGAAAAGGAAAAATATTTTTTTCTTCTCCTCGTCTTACTGCAGGCCACAATTGAAGCGTTGTTTTCGCAGTGTGCCCTCTAAACTGACTGTCTCTGACGATTCTTCTTATGAGTCTGGAATCTGTTGTAGGTATTCGATTGTGATTATCTATATTCAGTTGAGTCAAAGCGCTGATATAAATTTCAAATTTCTCACTATCCTCAATTTCTTTTGTCAATTCGGGATTCAATCCATGTATGCCCTCAATAATGATTAATTGATCTTCTGCAACCCTAAGAAATCTTTTCCCGAATTCTTTATGTCCTGTTTTAAAGTTAAAACTGGGTATATCCACTTCTTTACCGGCTAATAAATCCTTAAGCTGCTGATTGAATAATTTTAAATCCAAGGCATTTAATGATTCAAAATCAGGGTTACCATTTTCATCTCTTGGTGTCTCAGACCGCTCAACAAAGTAATCATCTGTTGAAAAAGCAATGGGTGAAAGTCCATTGGCCATGAGCTGTATAGAAAGCCTTTGTGCAAACGTTGTCTTCCCGGATGAGGAAGGACCGGCAATTAATATAATCCTCTTTTTTTCTTTGGTAATTCGATCTGCTATATAGGCGATCTTTTTTTCTTGAAGTGCTTCAGCTACTCTTATGATCTCATGATAAGTATTGGTTTCTATTCTTTCATTTAAGTCAGCAACAAAACCCAGCTCCATCAAGTCTCCCCAGTTTTCAGCTTCTTTGAAGATTTCCGCCAGCTTTTTGTGCTCTTCAAATTCAGGTATCTGATCTGGGTTTTTTATGTTTGGAAATCTAATAATGACGCCCTGTTTATAAAGTTTTAAATCAAATTTATTTAAATAACCTGTACTGGGTACCATATACCCATAGAAATAGTTTTTAAGCCATCCGCAAGTATATACATTAATGGTTTTTTCTTTTCTGAATTTTAAAAGCTTTACTTTTGCCTCCATCCCTTGCTCTTTAAAAATTTTCATTGCTTCTTCAACGGGTATTTGATCTTTTTCAAAGGGAATATCTTCTTCGATAATTTCCTGCATTCTTTCCTTAATGTCTTCTATGTCTTTTTGATTAATAGGTCTGATATACTTAATTTCTGTATATAATCCTTTGCTTAATGAATGCTCAATAATAACGGAGCAGTCTCCTAAAATTTCTTTTATAGCTTTGATATAAACAAAGATAAGCCCTCTTTGGTATATTCTATTGCCGTCTTGATGGGAAATATCTAAGTATTCTATTTGGCTGTCTTCATTTAAGGCATATGTTAATTCTCTCATTTGATTGTTGACTTTTCCCGCAACAATTTTATATTTTTCATTTATTTTCATGGTTGTTAAAAGCGTTCCTAATGTTGTTCCTTGATCTAATGTCTTATGAAAGCTCTGTCCATCATGATGAATAGATACTTTAATTGTTTTATTCAATATCATCACCTCAATCATCAAATATTACATATATTATAACAAAATATGTTTCAATATAACTGGTCAACTAGAATTTTTTAACAAAAATAATAATGCTCCTAACAACAGGAGCATTATTACTTGGAACAAGATCTTATATGAAGATTTGAAAGGAAGACCTTGTTGGAAAATAAAAGTTATTTTAATCTTGGTAGTATATAGTTTCCCATATGCTTTTAAAAAAGGTATTTAATTGAGTTGATTAGGTTTTGATATAGCACTTAAAGCATCACCTGCTTCGTCTACATAAATATTTTTCCTTGCAATATCGGCCATGGCCAATATTCCTGTCAATTGATTGTTATCGACTACCGGCAATCTTCTTATTTGATTTTTAGCCATTAAGTTAGATGCTTCATGAGCAGTCATATCGGATGTTGCATAAACCAAATTGGTACTCATAACATCTTTGGCTTTCAAATCATTTCTACCTTGAGAAACAGCTTTTAAAACAATATCTCTGTCTGTAATAATCCCTAAAGCATGTCCGTTATCATCACAAACAGGAATAGATCCAACGTTTTGTTGCTTCATATAATTAGCAACTTGCTCCAAAGATGCATCAGGTTTTGCATACAAAACATTTGTTGTCATTAAATCTTTTACTTTCATTCTTTTCCTCCTAAGATCGATCTTTCTTTCTTAGGATGTGCAATTTTGTATAATTTTAACCCTGATTAATCATGAATTTTTGTAGTTTATCGTGAATAATCTGGGTTTAGCTCTCTTTAGCTAAACTTACTAATTCAAAATCTATTTCTTTATTAGGTAAATTAACGTTAATGACTTTAATTTTTACCGGACTTCCCAAGGTAAATATGGTTTTGGTTCTTTCTCCAATTAAACGATATTTTTCTTTTTCGTAAATGTAGTAGTCATTATCAATACTTCCAATCCTAACCAATCCTTCTATGGTGTTCTCTAATTCAACAAATATGCCAAAGGAAGTAACACCGCTGATAATCCCATCAAATGTTTCACCAATATGTTTTGAAATATACTCTGCTTTCTTAAGATCATCCACTTCCCTTTCAATTTCTTCCGAAACGACTTCTGCTTCTGAGGATATTTTTGCTGCATCTTCAACTTTCGTATATAATTTTTTTAATCTTTCATCACTTAGGCTTCCAAATTCAATGATTTCTTTAATAATTCTATGAATCATTAAATCGGGATACCGTCGGATTGGAGAAGTAAAGTGACTATAATATTCCGCAGCCAGTCCAAAATGTCCAAGGTTTTGTGGTGCATAATTCGCTTTCTTCAACGACCTCAACATAACGGAATTAATAATATTTTCTTCTCGTTCACCCTTTATTTTGGTTGTGATTTCTTGCAGTGCTTTTGGGTGAACCGTTTCTGTATTGCCTTTTAATGAATACCCAAAATTATATATAAATTGTCTAAATTCATTGATTCTATCTATACTGGGCTCTTCATGATTTCGATATAGGAATGGAATTTCCATCCAATAGAAGTGTTCTGCAATGGTTTCATTGGCTTTCAACATAAATTCTTCGATGATTCTGTTTGCAATTCTTCTTTCAGCGATACCAACATTCAATGGGACACCTTCATCATTGAGTTCTATATAGGCTTCATCAAAATTAAAATCGATGCTGCCTCTTTCAACTCTTGCATTATTTAAAATCTTTGCTAATTCTTCCATGAGTAATAAGTCGTCATAAATGTGTTTATATTTTTCTATTAACCCTTCATCTTTATCTTCTAAAATATTCGATACATCTGTATAGATCATTCTCTCAGTCGTTTTGATAATGCTGTTAAATATGTTATGCGCAATAATGTTGCCGCTAGAGTCGATTTGCATTTCTATCGATAGGGTTAGACGGTCTATCTTGGGGTTTAAACTGCATAATCCATTGGATAATTTTTCCGGAAGCATGGGTAATACTTTATTGATTAAATAAACGCTGCATCCACGTTTTAATGCTTCCTTATCTAAAAAGCTGTCTTCTTTAACATAATGGCTGACATCAGCAATATGTACGCTGAGAAGATAATTGCCGTTATCTAATTTTTCAACGGATACGGCATCATCCAAGTCTTTTGCATCTGCACCATCAATGGTTATGATGGCCTTATGTCTTAGATCTGTTCTTTTTTTCCACTCTTCATCAGATATCTCAGAAGGAATGCTTTCAGCTTCAGCAATTACTTTTGGCGGAAAAGTCTCTGATAGTTTATAATTTCTAATAATAGCTGCAACATCAGTGCCTATGTCTTCGCTGCTTCCAAGAACTTCAGTAATTTCACCTTCAGGATTTCTTTGTTTCTGGGGCCAAACTTTTATTTTGGCAACCACTTTATCCCCAGTTACAGCACCGTTTATTTGATCTTGAGGTATAAAAATATCATGCCCTACTCTAGGGTCATCAGGAATGACAAAACCAAATTTATCACTTCGATCAAAAGTTCCAACGACTTCATAATTGTTTCTTTTAATAACCTTTACAACTTCTCCCTCTCTGCTCTTATCTCCTTCTTCATCAAACATTAGACGTACAGCAACCCTGTCACCATGCATAGCACTATTCATCTCAGATGATGAAATATATACGTCGCCTTTGTCATCACTTTCAGATATAACAAACCCAAAACCTTTTCTATTTTTCTTCAATATGCCTACAACCAAATTTATTCTATTTGGCAATACATATTTATTTTTTCTTGTTTTAAATATTAAGCCCTGGGCTTCCATATTGTCTAAGTCGGCAAAGAATTGTCCTATATCTGATCTTTCAACTTTTAATACTTTAAGAATCGATTCATCATTCAATGGACTATAATTTTTATTGCTTAAAATTTCAATAATACGATCTTTAAATTCCATAATTTCCTCCAATCCCGAAGCGAACAAAGTAATATATCCAATATTAAGATTGTAAAGTCTCCAAATATTAGTATTAGCAATTTTTGCTATTTCATTATAGCATATTAAAAAAATATTTATTATAAAATATATAATAAATTGAAGTTAAAAAAAGGGCATCCATTTAAACATAAGTGGATGCCTCTATAATGTGTTTTCTTATAAATTTATTCCAAAACTTCTATGGTTTTGATTATATTTTGTCCTTGATCATTCCTAACATATGTTACTCTAACAGTCCTGCCATCCAAAGCATCATCAGGCATCATAACTGCCTCGCTGGTCCTTATGACATAAGGCGTATCATCTTTCATGACTTCAAAGCTATTGGAATCCACCCATCCGACAAATTCTCCTTCAATAGTTTCTTCTACATCGGTTTCCATGGGTTCGTTTTGGTCATCCATATTATCTTCTACATCAGTCTCATTGTTTTCATCTTCAGTGGGTTCTTGAGCACATCCCAATGCAAAGATGGCAATGATTAAAATAAACAATAATAATAGGAAAATTTTTTTATTTTTCAAGAATACCATCTCCTATGACATTTTATTCTGTCGTATTGTTCATATTGTCCATATTGTCCATATTGTCCATGTTGTCATCAAAGGGCTCTGTATTGTTATCCATATTCATATCATCTTCCATGCCGGGGTCATTATCTTCGACAACATTATTATTATCAGGGTTTAATTCAGGACTTTCTTCTTCAACCGGTTCTTGAGCACAACCCAATACCATCACCATAGTTACAAGAATTAAAATTGTTAAAATTAATTTCTTATTTTTCATTATTTCATCATCTCCTATTTACTAACTTTATCAATATTATGGCTTTTTTTAAAATTTTTAATCGTTTTTCACTAATTTTATATAAATAATACACTTTCTATTTTTAGATGAATTATAATTTTTTTCCTTTTGAAGACATAAATCAATAATCGTTTTGAAATTTATTTTAGGATAGAAATGAAATTATATTGAAAAATTCAATCAAATAAAGGCAACAGCCATTCTTTTTAGTATGACCATTGCCTTTTATTTTCATCTATAAAATTTTACAATAAAGCTTACAGTAATCCGCCAATTTCAAGGAATAATGGTCCGAATACGACTGCTACAATTGTCATTAATTTGATCAATATGTTAATAGAAGGTCCGGAAGTATCCTTAAAAGGATCTCCTACGGTATCACCCGTTACGGCAGCTTTATGTGCTTCACTGCCTTTTCCACCGTGATTACCGCTTTCGATATACTTTTTAGCATTATCCCAAGCACCACCGGCATTTGCCATCATGATAGCTACTAATACACCGGATACCAATGCTCCGGCTAGAAGTCCACCTAAAGCTTCCGTACCAAGAACAATACCTACGGCAATCGGTGCTACTACAGCCATAATTCCTGGAACAAGCATTTCTTTTAGTGCTGCTGCTGTACTGATATCAACACATTTAGCATATTCAGGTTTTGCTGTTCCTTCCATTACGCCTGGAATTTCTCTAAATTGTCTTCTTACTTCCTCAATCATTTGAAATGCTGCTTTTCCTACAGAATCCATCGTGAATGCAGAGAAAAGGAAAGGTAACATGCCGCCAATAAATAATCCTGCTACTACTTTAGCATTCAGAATATCGATTGCTGTAAGTCCTACAACTTGTGAATATGATGCGAATAAAGCTAATGCTGTCAGTGCAGCGGAACCAATTGCAAAGCCTTTACCGATTGCAGCTGTAGTATTTCCAACTGAATCCAGCTTGTCCGTAATTTCTCTTACTTCTCCTGGAAGTTCAGCCATTTCTGCAATACCACCTGCATTGTCTGCAATAGGACCATATGCATCTACTGCTATGGTTATCCCGGCTGTAGAAAGCATACCAACTGCAGCAAGGGCAATCCCATAAAGTCCAAACAGCATGTTAGATGCTAATATACCTACAGCAATTAGAAGAATGGGAATGGCTGTTGAAATCATACCAACGCCAAAACCACTAATAATGGTTGTAGCCGGTCCGGTTTCTGATTGTTGAGCAATCTTTTTAACCGGTGCGTATTCATCGGAAGTATAATATTCTGTTACTTTACCGATTAGAATTCCTATAATTAAACCAATGGCTACTGTATAAAATCCATTTAAATCATCAAAGAATTGATTGCTTAAGTAAAATGCGGTAATGAGTACAATAAGTCCACTGACGTATGTTCCTCTATCAAGTGCTTTAGCTGGGTTTGAGCCTTCTTTTCCTTTAACAAAAAGTGTACCGATAATGGCAGCAATAATCCCCGCAGATGCTAAAACAAGTGGAAACAATGCGCCTTCAGCTGTTGGTATTTCTTCTATTGCGAACGCAAGTGTAACAGCAGCAATGATAGACCCTACATAAGACTCAAATAGGTCTGCTCCCATTCCAGCTACGTCGCCAACATTATCGCCAACATTATCTGCTATTACAGCAGGGTTCCTTGGATCATCTTCCGGTATTCCGGCTTCTACTTTTCCTACTAAGTCAGCGCCAACATCTGCCGCTTTCGTATAGATACCGCCGCCCACACGACCAAATAGTGCAATAGAAGATGCCCCTAGACTGAAGCCTGTAATAACGTCAATTTTTTCTACACCTAAGAAAACCAATAACGAGCCTATACCTAATAATCCTAAACCAACAACGCACATTCCCATGACAGCGCCGCCTTTGAATGCCACATTTAGTGCTTTATTCATGCCGCCCTCACGAGCTGCATTAGCAGTTCTAACATTGGCCTTTGTTGCGACTCTCATGCCAAAAAAGCCTGCCAGTGCAGAAAAGCATGCTCCTAATAAGAAAGTTCCTGCTGTACTCCAGCCTATCCCAAAACCAAGTACAACAAATAATATTGCTGAAAAAATAACCAGTGATTTGTACTCCCTAGTTAGGAATGCCATGGCACCTTCACGTATGTAAGCAGCGATTTCTTTCATTCTGTCTGTACCTTCATCCACTTTACTAATGTAGTTTGCTAAAGTGAACGCAAAAATAAGAGCAACTACTCCTACGATAGGTGCTAACACCTCATAACCCATTTTAATACTTCCTCCTTAATATGAATTTGTCAATAATTCCTTTTATCTTATAGAGTAGAATATACTCTAAGATGTCATTTTTTATTCAAAAGTCACTAAAATTAATGAACAAATAATGAATATGATTGCTCCGGCAGTAGTGACTTTGCTTAAAAGCGCATCATAGCCTCTTCCTTTTTTCTTACCAAGTAACTGCTCGGCACCGCCACCAATTGATCCGGATAAGCCTGCACTTTTTCCTGACTGCAATAAAATACTTGCAATTAGAATAAGACTTGCAATCACCTGAAAGATCATAAAAACCATTCTCATCTCTAACACCTCCATTATGATGATCCATAAAATAATTTTACTGTTATTTTTATTGGACCATTATTAATATAAATAATTTCTCTCTCCAAGTCAACAGCAAAATTCTATCATATGTATTATTTAAAATCAATCTGTTCCATTGTATTGTATTAAAATACATAACAGATTTTAAAAAGAATTATGCTATAAACATTAAATTTGCAGGTAATTTTAGCATACCCTTTACTTTAAAAAGTTACAACAGTCTTTAAAGAATTATTTAAAATATTTTTAGAAGTAAAAAATGGGTTAAATTCTGTTTCATCTGAAAAGAGAGCATTTCTGCTCTCTCATCATATATTAATTATAAAGGGGAGAATTTTGATTCATCCATGTTGTCTGAAAATCTATAAATTATAAAAGGCACTTTCACCTGCATAAATGGCTGTGTAATCCAGCATCTCATTAATTCTTAATAATTGGTTATATTTTGCTACACGATCTGTTCTGGATGGCGCGCCGGTTTTAATTTGTCCTGCATTGGTTGCTACTACTAAATCTGCAATGGTTACATCTTCTGTTTCACCGGATCGATGTGATATAACCGCTGTATAACCTGCTCTTTTTGCCATTTCTATTGCATCCAATGTTTCTGTAAGGGTTCCAATTTGGTTAACTTTGATAAGAATTGAGTTTCCAACACCCATTTCAATGCCTCTTTTAAGTCTCTCAGTGTTGGTTACAAACAAGTCATCGCCAACCAATTGTACTTTTTTACCCAAACGATCGGTTAACAGTTTCCAGCCATCCCAGTCTTCTTCCGACAAACCGTCTTCTATTGAAACGATGGGATATTTATTGATTAGCATTTCATAGTAGTCAACCATTTCTACTGCACTTTTTACAATGCCTTCTCCGGCTAAGTTGTAAGTTTTAGATGCTTCATCATATAATTCTGTAGCAGCAACATCTAAAGCAAGTTTTACATCTTTACCCAGTTCATATCCCGCTTTCTTAATGGCTTCTATAATCACTTCCAAAGCCTCTTCATTAGATGTTAAATTAGGAGCAAAACCCCCTTCATCACCTACTGCAGTATTGAGACCTTTTCCTTTTAAGACTTTCTTTAAGTTATGGAATATTTCAGCTCCCATTCTTACTGCATCACCAAAGGACTCAGCACCAACCGGCATCACCATAAATTCTTGGATATCCACATTATTGTCAGCGTGCTCTCCTCCATTTAGAATGTTCATCATTGGTGTAGGAAGTGTTTTTGCATTCACACCTCCAATGTATTGGAAAAGCGGTAACCCTAAAGATTCAGCAGCTGCATGAGCTACTGCCATAGAAACACCTAAGATAGCATTAGCGCCAAGCTTGCCTTTGTTATCTGTTCCATCTAATTCAATAAGCATTTCATCTATTGCTGCTTGGTCCAGAGCATTCATACCTTCAATTTCCGACGCAATAATTTCATTTACATTTTCAACCGCAGTTACAACACCTTTTCCCATAAATCTGCTTTCATCTTGATCTCTCAATTCAACCGCTTCAAAAGCACCTGTGGATGCTCCGGACGGAACTGCTGCTCTTCCCATACTGCCATCTTCTAAATAAACTTCTACTTCTACAGTCGGATTCCCTCTGGAATCTAGAATTTCTCTTGCAAATACCTCATCAATGTAAGTAGACATAACACACCTCCATTAAAAATTAACAATTTCTATAAAATCTTGTGGTTTTAAGCTTGCGCCACCTACTAAAGCACCGTCAATATCTTCTTGATTCATAATTTCCGATGCATTGTTAGGTTTAACACTTCCACCGTATTGTATTCTTACTTTTTCCGATACATCCTCATTATACATATCGGACACTACTTTTCTTATGTAAGCTATGGTTTCATTAGCTTGCTCAGGTGTAGCTGTTTTACCGGTTCCAATGGCCCAGACTGGTTCATATGCAATAACCAAATTGGCAACCTGCTCGTTGCTTAAACCTTCTAAGTCTTTTGTGATTTGACGGTTAATAACAGCTTCTGTTTGATTGGTTTCTCTTTCTTTTAGTGATTCTCCCACACATAAGATTGGTGCTATGTTATGTGCAATGGCTGCTTTTAATTTTTTGTTGACGGTTTCATCTGTTTCTGCAAAGTATTGTCTTCTTTCAGAGTGACCAATAATACAGTAATCGACACCAATTTCATTCAACATAACAGGAGAAATCTCACCTGTGAAAGCGCCCTTTTCTTCAAAGTGCATATTTTGTGCACCAATTTTTATGTCAGTGCCTTCTACAGCTTCTTTTAATGCTATTAATTGTGTAAAAGGAGCACATAAAGCTACTTCTACATCCGTATTGCCTTGCATTTTTTTGAAATCCTTTACAAATTCTTTTGCTTCCCCAATTGTTTTATGCATCTTCCAGTTTCCGGCAATCATCGGTATTCTCATTTTTCGCTCCTCCTATAAATCCTCTAATACTTTTAATCCTGGCAGTTCTTTACCTTCCAGCAATTCTAAAGAAGCGCCTCCACCAGTTGAAATGTGTGTCATTTTATCTGCATAGCCCAGTTGTTCTACTGCTGCGGCACTATCCCCGCCACCTATGATGGTAACTGCTGAGCTATCCGATAATGCTTTAGCAATGCCCTCTGTTCCAATAGCAAAATTCGGCATTTCAAACACACCCATAGGTCCATTCCAAATGATTAATTTTGATTTTAAAATCTCTTGTCTAAATATTTCAATGGTCTCTTTTCCAATATCCAATCCCATTTTATCACTTGGCATATTCTCTATAGAAACACATTCGAATTCCGTATCATTTTTAAATTCTTTTGCTGCAACGATGTCCACAGGAAGCAATAAATTAACGTTTTTCTTCTTTGCTTCATCCAATAAAGACTTAGCCAAATCAATTTTATCTGCTTCTAACAAGGATTGACCAATTTCATAGCCTTGGGCTTTAAGGAATGTATAAGCCATTCCGCCCCCAATAATTAAAGCATCCACTTTGTTTAGAAGGTTCTTAATGACACCTATTTTATCACTGACCTTAGCGCCTCCTAAAATTGCGGTAAAGGGTCTTTCAGGATTTTCAAGTGCTTTCCCTATAAAATCAATCTCTTTTTTAATCAGATAGCCTGATACGGCCGGCAGAAATTCTGCAATTCCGGCTGTTGATGCATGTGCTCTATGAGCACTACCAAAAGCATCATTTACAAATACTTCTGCTAAAGAAGCCAATTCTTTTGCAAATTCTAAGTTATTGTCGGTTTCTTCTTTTCTGTATCTAACGTTTTGTAATAGAGCAACTTCTCCATCTTGTAGTCCTGCTGCTGCTGCTCGTGTTTTTTCATTCACAACCCTATCTTCATCAATGAAAGTAACCTCTTTTTTCAATATTTCTGATAATCTTTTAGCCACCGGTTCCAAACTGTATTTAGGATTTGGTGTACCTTTAGGTCTTCCCAAGTGAGACATAAGAACCACTTTTGCTTTATGATCTATTAAATATTGAATGGTTGGAATAGAGCTTCTAATTCTTATATCATCAGTAATATTTTTTTCGTCATCCATAGGAACGTTAAAATCACATCTGACGATGACTTTTTTCCCTTTTATGCTTATATCTTCAATACTCTTTTTCATAATATCACCTCATTTTATACAAGGAACGGGACAAATCCTATTTCCGGAAATGTCCCTTTCTCTATCCAATCTATTCTATAAACCTTTCTCTACAATGTATGAAATAAGGTCCGCAACTCTGTTTGAATAACCCCACTCATTGTCATACCAAGAAACGATTTTAGCCATTTTACCTTCCATTACCATTGTAGATAATCCGTCTACAATAGATGATCTGCAATCTTGCTTGTAATCAACCGAAACCAAAGGTTCTTCACTGAATCCCATGATACCGTTTAATTCGTTTGCAGCTGCATTTTTTAAAGCTTCATTGATGGTTTCAGCCGTTGCTTCTTTGTCAAGTTCAACGACTAAGTCTACTACGGATACTGCAGGAGAAGGTATTCTCATTGCCATACCATTTAATTTACCTTTTAATTGTGGTAATACCAATGCTACTGCTTTAGCTGCACCTGTAGTTGTAGGGATGATAGATTGTGCAGCAGCTCTTGCTCTTCTTAAATCTTTATGGGGTAAATCTAATATTTTTTGATCATTTGTGTAAGCATGAACCGTTGTCATCAAACCTTTTTTGATTCCGAAGTTTTCGTCAATAACTTTAGCAAAAGGTGCTAAACAGTTTGTCGTACAAGATGCATTGGAAATAACATGATGTGCTTTAGGATCATATTGATCTTCATTAACACCTAAAACAACTGTAATGTCTTCTTCTTTAGCCGGTGCAGATATGACTACTTTTTTTGCTCCGGCTTTAATGTGCTTTTCTGCATCTGCTTTTTTAGTAAAAAGTCCTGTAGATTCTAATACAATATCTACTCCCATTTCTTTCCACGGTAATTCTTCCGGGTTTCTTACTGAAAGAATCTTGATTTCCTTACCATTAACAACGATAGCATCATCTTTTGCTTCTATGTCTGCGTCAAACTTACCGAAAACACTATCATATTTTAGTAAATGAGCCAATGTGTTAGGATCTGTCAAATCGTTAATCGCTACGATTTCAAAATTTTCTTTATTCATTGCTGCTTTAAAAGCATTTCTTCCTATCCTTCCAAATCCATTAATACCAACTTTTACACTCATCTTTAAAATATCCTCCTTTTATTTTTAACTAATTTATTGAACTATAATAAATACGATAATCTAGCTTTTATTATGCTTTTGTTTATGAATTTTCAAGATGGAATTGGCTAGACCTTCATCTATCACCAAAACTAAATTATCGTTTAATTGACTAATGGCCATAATGGCCTCTGCTTTGTCAACCCCTGCTGCGGCACCTATAATATGCGGCACGTTATGATACTGTTCAAGGCTTATTCCGGCTGTGTTGACAATATCAATTATCTTACCCTTATTGTCAAAATAATATCCAAAGGCTTCCGCAACTGCGCCTTTTTTTATCAATGAATCTATTTTGGACTGATCCAAGTTGCGTCTTGTAGCCATCACATCCGCTCTTCCTATACCAAACAGCAGTACATCGATCTTTTCAATTAAATCCACCGTTTCTTTTATCTCAGGATAAGCCATTAATGATTCCAATAACTCTTTAGATAAATTCTCTGTTATATGTAATAATTTATAGGCACAATTTAATTTTTCTGCTAAGCCTGCTGCTATATTATTAGCTTGCGTCTCTACCTCTTCTCCGAGACCACCTCTTGCGGGGACAACTGTAATATCTTTTTTAGAACAATTATATTTCTGCATCTCCTTTACGGTTGCAGCCATGGTGGAGCCCCCAGTAATCCCTATAATCATATTTTCTGAAATAATGGACTTTAGGTATAAGCCGGTCTTTCTAGCCGTTTCTTGTACAATCTGGCTCTTATTACTGGAATCCGTAGAAGAAATAATAACCTTTTTAACATTCAAAGCATGGGCCAGCTCTTTTTCTATATCTTCCATTGCTTTAAAATAGTATATCCATTGATCGGCATTTTCTATTAATTCTTTGCCTTCTTCCGTAATGGTCATGCCTTGATTTTTTACATTGAGCAATAACTTTTCTTGCAAGTGAGATATTTCATTCCTGACTGTTTTTTCCCCTATGCCTAAAAGGGTAGATAAATTCCTTCTCCCAATAGGCTCGTGGGTAGCAACAGCACGTAGTATTTCATATCTTCTTATTAATATTTGTACCATTTCAGGAACTAATTTTTTTTGTACAGATAACATATCGTTAAATAAAGAATCCATAAATATAGCCCTTTCATTTCTCGGGACTCAACTAGTCCTCGTGTCCTTCATTTGGTCCCGATTAAATTATAACATAATAATTACCAAAAGCAACAACAATTTTTATTTTAATTCATTTTTAAAAAAATATAATATATAAAAAAAATTTATTAAAAAATACCTCTTTTTCTATTGAAAAAGAGGCATTATTTTTAGCATTAATATCGTCTTCTTTTGGATGATGATGGTATATTCATTTCTTCCCTGTATTTTGCAACCGTTCTTCTTGAAATATCAATACCTTTTTTATTGAGTAATTCTGTAATACGTTGGTCACTATACGGTTTTTTAGGATTTTCCTCATCCAATAGTTCTTTTATCATCATTTTTATGCTTTCTGAAGCCACCCCTTGACCATGAGCGTAAGAAACACCACTTGAAAAGAAGTATTTAATTTCATAAATACCGTTTGGGGATTGAAGATATTTTCCATTAATGGCTCTACTCACCGTAGATTCGTGTATCCCTACTTCTTCGGCTACTTGTTTTAATGTCATAGGAACAAGATGTTTTTTGCCATATTCAAAGAAATTGTATTGATAATCTACAATGGTTTTCACAACATTGTAGATGGTTTGTCTTCGTTGCTCTATACTTTTCACAAGCCATAATGCAGAATTTAATTTATTGGTTAAATATTTAGATAAATTAGACTCTTTTTCAGAACTCATCAGCATTTGCCGATAGTGTGAATTAATAAATAAGCGAGGAGCAGTCGCATCGTTTACGACAACAACATACTGACCGTCAATTTTTTCTATGTTAACATCAGGGATAACATATTTAACATCTTCTTGTGAACTAAATTGTCTACCGGGCTTTGGTTCGAACTTTTTTATAATATCAGCATATCTTTGTATCTCCTCCACCGCAATATTCAAGGCTTTAGATATATTGTTCAAGCGATTTTCAGCGATATCATTGAGATGCTCCCTAATAATAGCTTCAAGGTTTTCATCTTGTATTTTCGCTTGCTGCAATTGAATCAACAGACATTCTTGAATACTTCTAGCAGCAATTCCAAAAGGTTCAAAGGATTGAACAATGGATAGTACTTCATCAACTTTTTCTGCATCTACATTAAAATGCTCAGCAATTTCTTCCACAGTAAGGGTCATATAGCCATTAGGATTTAGAGATTCAATGATATATCGACCAATTTTTTTAACCAGTTTATCATCATTAGAAAATTGCAATTGAAACATTAAATGTTCGGTTAAAGTAATATCTGTTGAAACATATTGTTCATAAGAAGTCTCTTTAGATTCATCTCGATATTCTTTTTGTTTATAGCTTATATCGTCATAATCTTTGAAATATTCCTTCCAGTCCATCTCATCATTTGCGGTTTGCTTTTCATTATGATCTTCATTTGTTGGTTGGTCCTGGTTAGACGATTGTTTTTCTTGGTTTTCCGTTTCAGCCGTATTGGGTGAGTTGGTATCCAATAAAGGATTAACGAGTAATTGTTCATCAATAAAACTTTCCAGCTCTTGAGTATTGAATTGAAGTATTTGTATAGCCTGAATCAATTCAGGGGTCATAACTAGTTTTTGAATCTGCTCAATACTTAAATCAAAACCAAGTCTCAAAAAACTCACCACCTTTTTTAATCATTAAAATCCAACAATATTATAACACAATACAGCACCATTCAACAAAATCTTTTTTGTTACTCCGTATCAAATTCTCTTTCTACGTATTTCTCAGATTCTACAGCAGCTATTGCCCCATCTGAAACTGCAGTAACCACTTGCCGAAGAGGTTTATCTCTTATATCACCGGCAGCATACACACCATCTATATTGGTTGCCATTTTCTCATCTGTAATAATATATCCAGCTTCATTGGTTTTAATCACATCTTTAAAAAGATCACTGTTAGGTGTATAGCCTACAAATATAAAGACACCCATAACACCCTCTTTTGGATCCACTTCATATTCCGAAAGTTCTTTTGTCTGTGTGTTTTTGAAGACAATAGATTCAACCAATCCATCACCTTTTATTTCTTCAATCACTGTATCATACATGAAGTGTATCTTCTCGTTATTCTCTGCTTTATCCACTATGGATTTTGCAGCTCTTAATTTATCCCTTCTATGTACGATGGTTACTTTTCGTGCAAATCTGGTTAAGAAAATAGCCTCTTCAACTGCAGCATCACCACCGCCTACTGCAAATACTTCAAGACCTGTATAAAATCCGCCGTCACACGTTGCACAGTAAGAAACACCTTGCCCCACATGCTCGCTTTCTCCTTTACAGCCAATGGTTCTAGGAAAAGAGCCTGCGGCAATAATTAATGCTTTCGCTTGGTAGGTATCTGTATTGCCTTTTAATTGTTTAATCTTATCCGTAATATCCATTTCAATGATTTCATCCGTAACAAATTCAACGCCAAACTCTTCTGCTTGTTGTTTCATTCTCTCTGATAAAGACGGCCCTGAAACATTTTCACCGGCTCCCGGATAATTAATGATTTCACTTGTTGAAAAAATTTGGCCGCCATGAACGCCTTTTTCAATAATTAATGTGTTCATTTTAGCTCTGGCAGAATAAAGACCCGCTGATAATCCTGCCGGACCTCCACCAAGAATAATTACATCATATATCTTTTTCATTTATATCCCTCCATCATTCTATTTCAGTTTAGGTGGCGTTTAGTGACATATTATTATTATACCAAAAAACAGCCTGTTAAATCAGGCTGTTTTTAACTATTTAGAAGTATCTATAACATAATAAGCAATTTTTTCAGCATGGTCGGCAACTCTTTCCATATTACTGATGGCATCTAAGAAAATAATACCTGATCCTGTTGAACATAGTCCTTTATTTAACCTGTCAATATGGCTGGCTCTAAGATCTTTCTCCATAGCATCAATTCTGTCTTCACGTGAAATAATTTTATATGCCAGTTTTGTATCACCGGTTTCCAAAGCTTCAATAACTTGTTTACATGATTTTACGACTTTAGAATGCATTGACATCAGCTCTTCAACAGCTTGTTCACTGAACCGTAGATTATTTTCATTGATATATTCGGCAAGTTCTGCTATATTTTCAGCGTGATCACCAATTCGTTCAATGTCGCTGATAATACCCAGCATCATATTAACTTTTTCATGCTCTATAGATGAAAGGGTTTCATTGGTCAGCTTTACCAAATATCTTTCAATACTTCTTTGTTTCGAATTAATAATCTCTTCAATTTTAAAAACCTTATCGATTTCTTTATTATTATTTTTTTGTGTTATGGCTTTGACACTTGAATCATAATTATTGAGTGATAGTTCACCCATACTTATTATTTCTTTTGTTACCTGGCCTAATGCAATAGAAGGTGTTCCCAGCATTCTATCATCCAGATAAGTATCATACTCATCTTTTTCATCCTCATTTTCCGGAATAAGCTTATTGGCAAGCATAACCAAATAACTGGAGAATGGTAATAGTAATAAAGTATTGGTAATATTAAAAAATGTGTGCGCATTAGCAAGCTGCCTTGCCGTATTGTCCGGTGATAAAGTTTTAGCTATATAAATGGTTATATCCCTAAAGAATATAATAAATACAAAGGTTCCTATGACATTAAACAGCAAATGAATCGTCGCTGCTCTTTTAGCAGTCCGGGTAGCCCCTATACTTGAGATTAAAGCGGTTACACAGGTTCCAATATTGGTTCCAAAAATAATAGGTAAAGCTATTTCAATACTAATCAATCCCTCAAATGCCATAGCAATCAATATACCTGTTGTTGCACTACTGCTTTGTACCAGTGCAGTGAAAAGAAAACCGACTCCAATGGCCAGCAAATAAGCTTTAAGAGAGCTCGGATCAAATGATAAAATCAAATCTTGAAAAGCTTGCAATTCTCTTAATGGCTTAAGCGAAGTCTTCATTAATTCCATTCCTAAGAAAAGTATCCCAAAGCCAATAAAGATCTCAGCTAAATTAGTCGTCTTTTTATTCTTAGAAAATATCCATACGCCTACAGCAATACCCACTACGGCAGGAGCTATTTCACTTAAATCCAAAGAAACCATTTGTGCGGTAATGGTCGTCCCAATATTAGCACCCATAATAACGCCTGTGGCTTGAATCAAAGACATAATGCCTGCATTTACAAAGCCTATTACCATAACGGTAGTGGCACTACTGCTCTGAATGATCATGGTTACAAAAGCACCTACAAGCATACCTATTAGTTTGTTAGTTGTTAAGATTTCTACTGTCTTTTTGAGTTTTGCGCCAGCGGATTTTTGAAGCCCATCAGCCATTATTGTCATCCCATATAGAAATAATCCCAATCCTCCAATAATTCCAATTACTATTTTGATCTCCTCCTCTTCTTATAATAATCCTATAAATCCTGTCTGTCTAAGTACCTCGTATAATATAATGTTAACTGAATTGGCAAGATTCAGCGATCTTGCACCTACTTTATCATTCATGGGAATTCTTATATTGTGTTCCGGAAACAATTCCAACACACTTTGAGGAAGTCCTGCTGTTTCTTTTCCGAATAAGATAAAGCATTCATCATTATAAGAAATATCTGTATACCGTGTTCCCCCTTTTGTGGTTGCAAAATACATCTCAGCCTTTCGATGCTTTTCCAAAAATGCATCTATACTCTCATGTGTTTCTAATTTTAGATGGGACCAATAATCTAGTCCTGCACGTTTAAGATGCTTGTCTTCTATGGAAAACCCCAGAGGCTCAACAAGATGAAGCTTAGCACCTGTTACAGCACATGTTCTAGCTATATTTCCTGTATTTGGGGGGATTTCAGGTTCAACGAGTACAATATTAACAGCCAATCTTTTCACCATCCTCAATACCAAGGCGGCATGTCATACAAACCACCCAACTTTTATCACCGAGTTATTATACCACTAATTTAACATTTTTTTAACTTATTTTTAACATTTAGAATAAATTTTGAATTCACATAAAAAATCTATACCGTGTCTTCTCATTCTAAATTATTTTTATGTTTCAAAAAACCTATTTATTATTACAAATTTATTATTACAAAACAAGTTTTTTTTTATTTATAAAGACAAATGCATGTCAATGTAATATAATATTTTATATTTTGAGGTTTCAAAAAAAGGAGGTCACGCCTGTGAAAAGAGTAAATATTGGATTGTTGGGCATTGGTAATGTGGGTTCAGGAGTATACAGTATACTTAATATGAATGGTAATAAAATTAATGAATCAGCCGAAAAAGAAATCACAATAAAAAAAATATTGGTCAATGATGTCAATAAAAAAAGAGAGTTTTCTTTTGATCGTGATATGCTTACTTCTGATGTTGAAAGTATATTAGAAGATCCTGATATAGATATTGTTATCGAAGTTTTAGGTGGCATACATCCGGCTTACGAATATATGAAACGTGCTCTTTTAAACAAAAAACATGTTGTAACAGCTAATAAAGCGGTTATCGCAACTTATGGACAAGATTTAATTCAAACAGCCGAAGAAAACAATGTATCTTTAAGATATGAAGCCAGTGTGGGCGGTGGTATTCCCATTATCAATACACTTTCTAATCCATTAAGTGTTAACAACTTTGAAGAAATTATGGGTATTGTGAATGGGACAACCAACTATATATTAACACAAATGACTGATTTTGGTTTGGAATATGAAGCCGTATTAAAGGTTGCCCAGGAAAAAGGTTTTGCTGAAGCTGATCCAACATCTGATGTAGAGGGAGAAGATGCCGCCTATAAATTAGCCATTTTACTTTCTACAGCTTTTGGTATCAATGTCAGCCCGGATCAAATTCCAAGAGAAGGGATTACTAAAATTTCCAAGGATGATATAGAATACGCTTCTCAATTTGGATATAAGATCAAATTACTTTCTACAGCTAAGAAACATAACGATGAGTTGGAATTTCATGTTCATCCAACATTGATTCCAAGCACCCACCCACTTGCATCCGTTAGTAATGAGTTCAATGCTTTGTTTGTAAAAGGCAATGCAGTCGGTGAATTGATGCTGTATGGTAAAGGTGCAGGATCTATGCCTACCGGCAGTGCGGTCGTTGGTGATGTTTTGGAAATTGCAAAAATTATGGGAACAGACTTTAATCCTTCCATCTGTATTCCACAAAAGCGTAACGGTGAATATCAGCTTATTGGTGAGGGACTAAGCAAATACTATATCCACTTAAGTGTTGAAGATAAGCCGGGTGCACTGGGAATGATTACCACTGCATTTGGTAATAACGGTATTAGTATCGAATCTGTCATGCAGCGTTCAAGAGGAGAAAAATTTGTTCCGGTTATTTATATCCTGCATGAATGCACACGACAACAGTTAGATAAAACTTTAGAAACCATTTCTCATGATAATACTGTAAAAGAAATTAAAAGTATTTTAAGGGTAGAGCAATAAATACAATAACAAAAGAAGGTGATCAGAATGAGTTTTTATGAAAAATGGCAGAATTTAGTTTCTAATCAAACGGAAGACAGTTTTCCGGTTTTCTGGGAGAAGTATAGTCAGGTAGAACAAAACATCTATACACATATTTTAAGTCAGCACGAAGATGCTCTTACCGGTAAATATAACGATCTTGCAGAAAAATTTGGCGCTTCCAATGAATTATTTATGGGATTCTTAGATGGTATTCAATCTAGTTTAAAAACACCGTTTGAATTAGAAGAAGTGGATGAAAGCTCTGAAATCAATTTAGATATTGATTTCGAAAAGCTTTACTACAACATGCTGGAAGCAAAAGCAGAGCATTTGTTTACCATTGCTGAGTGGGACAAGGTTTTGCCTCAAGAAAAACGAGATGAAATCACAAAGGCACAACGGCGGTCCAAAACCATTGTAAAAGAAAAGAAACCGGGCAGAAATGAACCCTGTCCATGCGGAAGCGGAAAAAAATATAAAAAATGCTGTGGATTATAACTATAAGCTGTTAAGGATTTTGTTTTTACAAAGTCCTTTTTTATTCACACTTTTCTCCTTATCGAACCATATTTTCAGATAAATATTAAGCTTATTATTCAAAAATGGTTCGATAAGGGTACTTTGCCTTTGAAAATGTCCGTTTTTTTTGGTATATGATTTGCATAATATACTATGAACACACGCTATCCAACACCCAAACTTACATAATAAATGATTGAAAGCTTAGATTAGAACAAGGAGGTAATCATTGAATGAACATAACTTCTACCATTCGAGTTAGAATGTCTATGCATGATGCGCATTACGGAGGTAACTTGGTAGATGGTGCAAGAATGCTAAATCTATTTGGCGATGTCGCTACTGAACTTCTCATCATAAATGATGGTGACGAAGGATTGTTTTGTGCTTATGATAATGTAGAATTTAAAGCACCTGTCTATGCAGGTGATTATATTGAAGCCTATGGTGAGATTGTTGAAATCGGTAATACTTCAAGAAAAATGGTATTTGAAGCTCGAAAAGTCATCGTTCCCAGACCGGATATTAGTGAAACTGCATGCGATGTTTTGGACGAACCTATTATCGTTTGCAAAGCCAGCGGAACCTGCGTGGTCCCAAAAGATAATCAACGCAAATAAAAACTCAGGCAAGCCTGAGTTTTTATTTGCGTTACGCTTCAATTAATTGATATTGCTTTAATTTATGTGTCATCATTCTTTCTCTTTTTATTTCATTATTGCGGTTAATGAGGACATCTATGGTCTCATTATTATAGGCATCATAATAGACTGCAACGTTCTTGTTCTTCTCTTTTTCTAAGAAAAGCCATCTAATTTTTCCGGACTCATGATAATATAAATCTTTCATACGAATATTTTGTTGTACTCTATAAACCTTCTCATCAATTTTTAATTTGAATCGTCCGCTGCCACACACCACTATACTGATCATATCTTTTTGAGACAGGTATTGTTTTTGAATTCGTCTATAATCCCTTATGAGTATTTGTCGGATTATTTTTTCGCTTTCTATTAAGATATCCGAATGTGTGGATTGCACAACATATTTTATACCTACCATTTCCAGCGCACTTTTTACCAGAACGGTGCCGTCACCTTCATAAGTTCTTATTTTATAGGACTTTTCTTCTCCTTTAACAAGATTATTTTTCTTATCAAAAGATGCGTTCTCTATCTGAATAGATTTAGTGGTGGTCTTACCGGCACCGGCAATCAAATATATTGTAATCCCTTTTTTCCTATATATTTTATAGTTATCATTTAACTCATCTAAAAAATCATTTTTGTATTGTAAATTGTCATAGGAGATATACCGCATTATATCTTGGCTATCCAAGTAAAATAAATAGCTTCCAAAACTTTTTGAAGGCAGTAATTCCTTTACACCCTTAAATTCTTTGTGTATCAATTCCTTTGTGGATTCAATATTATAGTATCTTTTTAATATATGCAAATAACCTTCTACAATCATGTATAAAAGATTCGGGTCATCGCCTGTTCTGTCCGGAAGTTTTCCTTCTCCCCACAGATAATATGCATCCGTTGCGCCTGTATTTGGGGAAGATAACATAATGAGTTTATCGATATCATCTCCATAAAATTCACTGCCTATATAAGCACGAACCACCAAACCGCCCAGGCTATGGGCAACTACATCTATTTTTTTTGCTCCGCTGACTTTTTTAGCCCTTTCTATGGTTTTATAAAGAAATCTTTTGGCGTTGGAATTACAGCTTTGTTTCCAATTATAGTAACAGATAAAAAGGGTTTCATCCTTCTTATACCCCATATTCTCAAGCTTTTCAATAAATTTATCATATACAATTGAAGCTGGTCCAAAGCCCCAATTTCCGGTACCCGGTACAATTTCATTACTCATTGATCCCATTATCCCAGGGATAAAAACCAATGGTTGTATATGGTCCATTTTTCAAAATCCCCCCTTAATTACACTTCGCACATCTTATGTTATATTCTATTCTTTTAATTCTTTCAGCATGTCAAAAGTTTTTAATCGTTTTTAGCTATATAATAAAAAAACCAAATCACATTTGATCTTGTGATTTGGTTTCTTTCATATTTATATTTTTTAAATATCTCTGCCTAATAAATCATCATAGGTTTCTCGTTTTACCATTAACCTGTCTTGCCCTTCTTTAACCATAACAACGGCCGGTCTGGGTAATCGATTATAGTTATTTGCCATGGTGTAGTTGTATGCTCCTGTGCAAAATACCGCTAAAATATCGCCTGCTTCCAATGGCGGAACATCTATATCCCAGATTAAAATATCGCTGGATTCACAACACTTACCTGCTATGGTTACTAATTGTTCCTTAGCTTCATTGACTTTATTTGCAATAACAGCTTCATATTTTGCATTATACAGAGCCGGTCTTAAATTATCTGTCATACCCCCATCTACGGATACATAGGTTCTAATATTAGGTATCTCTTTTATCGCCCCTATGGTATATAAGCTGATACCTGCTTCTCCAACAATCCACCTTCCGGGTTCTATGGTAACCTCTGGTATGGATAATTGATAAGCTTCACACTTGCTGTAAATATTCTCCATCATTGGATCAACGAAATAGGATAAGTCATGTCTTTTTTCTTCTCCTGTATAATGGATGCCAAACCCGCCACCCAGATTAATTTCTTTGGCTTCAAAATCAAGATCTGCTTTGACTTTTTTTAATAAATCAAGCAGCACATCCAGCGCCATTAAATGGCAAGTATTATCTAATAATTGTGAGCCTATATGAAAATGAAAACCTTTTAATTCAACATGTTTCATCTCCATAGCCTTACGAATATAAGCATAAAGAATATCTTGATTGAGAGGAATACCAAATTTTGAATCCTGCTGACCTGTAGAAATAAATTTATGTGTATGGACATCTACTCCGGGAGTAATTCTAAATAATATTGGCATGGTCTTATTATGATCTTTAGCCATCCCTTCAATCATTTCAAGCTCGTATTCACTGTCTACGACCATTCTTCCCACATCATTTGATACTGCCATTTCTATCTCACTATACGATTTGTTATTGCCATGAAACACACATCTTTCCATTGGGAAACCCGCTTTAATAGCCGTATGAAGCTCTCCTCCGGACACCACATCCAACCCCAGACCTTCTCTGGCAATAATTCTGCACATTTCCATATTTAAAAATGCTTTACTTGCAAAAACAGCTCTTGTATTCTTATATTTATTCAAATAATCTCTTTTAATCTCATGACATCGCTCTAAAATATAGCTTTCTGACATGACATATAAAGGCGTCCCATATTTTTCAGCTAACTTTACTGTATCAGCACCATCAAAAAATAAGTTCTTTTCTTCATTCATATTACACATCGTGATTCAACCTCTTTCATAACTTAACTATATAAAAGTGCATCTTGTATCCATACAAAGATGCCGACCTATCAACATTATACATAAGATTCTTTTTTAAGTCATTGATTTTTATACATGAAATCAAATATTCTTTGAGAAGTGAAGCTTTGCCATTCAGCAAGTGTGATTAAATGGGCTTTCAAGCATTGTTATTCAAATAATACTTACAGTATTCACTGATCGGACATACTTCACAGCCGGGCTTCTTCGCTTTACACGTTCTTCTGCCATGCCAAATCAGTAGATGATGAGAAAGTGACCACCGCTCTTTAGGTATCAGGTCCATAAGCTGCAATTCAGTTTGAAGTACATCTTTCGCTTCTGCCAGTCCTATTCTATTGGACACTCTAAAAACATGCGTGTCCACTGCTATAGCGGGCTTTGAAAAGGCGTTACTTAATACCACATTGGCTGTTTTTCTTCCTACGCCGGGCAGACGAATTAAATCATCGTATGCATCCGGCACTTTCCCGTCAAATTCTTCTGCAAGCATGATGCATAAGTTGCGTACACTTTTTGATTTATTTCGGTATAGACCTATTTTTTTTATTTTATTTTGTAATTCCATCTCCGATAAAGTCAACATGGCCTCTAAGTCCGGATACTCCGCAAAAAGATCTTTTGTTACATCATTTACCTTCTTGTCGGTTGTTTGAGCAGATAATACCACTGCAATTAACAATTGAAAAGGCGTACGATATGTCAACTCACAATCCGCTGCAGGATATAGCTGCTCTAATTCATCTAAAATAATCTCTGCGTTTTTTTTCATAAACTCACCGCCTCTATGTCTTTTAATACTACTTACCCGTTTTCAAATCTTTTAATTATTTATTTCTGGGAAAAAGGTACAAATATTTTGGATTTTATCGTGAATAATCTAAGGTTGATCATGAGCCGATATATTCTGTTTCCTGACGAATGATTTCTACTCTTCCGTCTTTTTCAACAAAATCTATGATTTTGTCCAGCATCTGATTGGCATGTTTTGTATTGGTACTGACACAGGATATACCTATCTCACTTCTTCTCCATTGGTCTTGGTAGCCTACCTCAGATACAGAACTATTAAATTTAGCTTGAAGACGTCCAATGATACTTTTTATAATCATTCTTTTTTCTTTTAACGAATGTACTTCAAATAACATCATCTCTAATTTACATATTCCGGTAATCAATTCTACCACTCCTCGTGCAATGCAGCATAAAAATATAACTATTTTAGTAAATCCAATGGTTCTTTTATATAGGGTCTTGTTCCATGTTGTTCATCGTATGCCTTTAAGATCTTTTTCATATCCTCTTTTGAATCCTTCATTCTATCAATTAACGCCATAGATACGCCCTGACTAAATGGACATGTGGACAAACAGACGCCACAATCGGTTCCGAGTTTTCTCCACATTTTGTAGCACAGCTCTTGATTTATTTTCCACCTCATAACACCATCCAAAAGCACCATATCTCCATAGGGTATGGCTTTAGCCGGGCAATTTTTTGAACATTTATTGCACAGCTTGCAAAACGCTTTGATTCCAAACTCTTCTCTTTCATCGGTGATTAAGGGAATGTCCGTGGTAACGACTCCAAGCCTTACCCTTTGACCGTATTCCTTTGTAATCAATATTCCGTTTCTTCCTATTTCTCCGAGACCGGCGTCCTGTGCAACCAAAGGCGCAACAACCAGATAGTTGCCATCCATATGATTCCTTGCTTCATATCCCAGTTCTCTAATATAGTAGCTGATCCACATACCTATCACAGCCGCATCTACATATCCCTTGGTTACGGCAATCACTTCTTCACATTGCGGCGCTCTGTTTATCATATCTTTGTCCATTTCCACCGCAAAAACAATTCCGTATTTATTGAGTTTTTCTATTTTGTCTCCATAGACCTCAGGATTTCTTCCTCTATGACTGTAAAAATGGTAATCCTGCAGCTTAACTGTTCCCACCAGCTTTGCTCCTAAATATCTTGAAAGCTTTTTTATCTTTTTGGTGATTTCCTCCGCCGAAACCTCTACCTGATTCTCTTTTACTTCTCCCTCGGCATACTTTTTAATATCTGCTAAAAATCTAAATCCTGCATCTGCAATAGGGGAATGAAGAGGATGAAAGGTAGCTGTCCCTTCCCCGCATATATTGGGTAAGGTTCTCAATTCATCATCTATTTCTTTTTTCTCAGGATTTCTTTTATAATAATCCTCATATTCCTTTGAATTCTGCTCATAGCTCATCCTTGCAAACATCGTATTTCTTTCATCTATTCTCTTCATGGCAATCATCCTTTACAGTTTTGCTGTTTTGACCCAGTTTGTCAGCCCTTATTTTATTATAATTATTTTTTAAATATCAAACCATACTAAAATTAAGTTTTTTAATTGTTTTTATAATTTGAATCCATTATTTTATTCTTAATATTTCTCTAAGAATATTTTAACAATATCCATATATATTTTATTTGTGAAATAATATTCAACTAAAACTATTGACTTTAGTCTAACAAATTAGTAATATGATTATAACATTTTCCGACCCACCGGTCGGGTAGGAGGTATACCATGTCAAATGTTGAAAACAACATGAAAACAAATAATAAGAAAAAGAAAAAAATCAATAAAAAAGTTGTCATAGGAGTTATTGTTGTTATCGTTCTGGCTATAGCAGCATTTATTATGTTTGGTTCTAAGGATACACCTGCTCCCATAACTCAAGATCAGAGTATTAATGTTAAAACTACCGTAGCAGGAAAAATGGATTTAGAAGTTATGACACCTCTTACAGGAAGGATTGAACCTGTTGAAGAGGCCTCTATTATACCCATGATATCAGGTGAAGTTACCAAAATACATGTAGATCTTGGTACTAAAGTTGCTATAGGCACGCCTTTGTTTGAACTGGATAAAGAACAAGTTCAAAATAGTTATAATCAAGCATTGGCCGCATATAACCAAGCCAAAGACGCTTATAACAATGCTAAATCAAATTATGAAAGAACCAAAACCCTCTTTAGTGAAGGCGCTGTTTCCAAGCAACAATATGAGCAAGCACAGCTTCAAAGCAATAGTACATATCAAGCTATGACTCAAGCTCAAGCCGGTTTGAATAGTGCTAAAGATGCTTTAGACAATACAATTATTACCTCACCCATCAATGGTTACGTTACCTTAGTTAATATCAATGAAGGTGAAATTGCTTCTCAAGCAATGCCGGCAGTGGCAGTTGCCAATATTGACACAGTGGAGATAGAAACCAGTATCTCAGAGCATTTAATTAATAAAGTCCATATAGGTGATTCCGTAAAAGTTTATGTTTCTTCTGCTTCCGATGAGGAGTTTGGAGGCACCATCACGGCTTTATCACCTGCACCGGCACAGGGATCACTAACATATCCTCTTAAGGTTTCTATTGATAATACCGATACATTGATCAAATCAGGCATGTTTGCAGAAATCCATATTACTTCTGAAAGTAAAAAGGATGTATTAGCGGTTCCATCTGATTCGGTGATTATCAAAGGCGGTCAAACGGTAGTAGCCGTATTAAACGGTAATCAAGCTCATTTTAAGAAAGTAACTGTAGGCATTGATAATGGCGAATATGCAGAAATACTTGAAGGACTTACCGAAGGCAGCACCATTATTACCCAAGGACAATATTATCTGGATGAAGGCAGTCAAGTTACTGTCGTAGACTAGGAGTTGATATTATGAATATATCTGGATTTTCAGTAAAACGCCCTGTTACTACCTTAATGTTTATGCTGATCGTTATTTTATTAGGTGTTGTATCTTTTACCATGATACCTTTGGATTTATATCCAAGTATGGAGGTACCCGTTGCTTTGGTCATCGTTCAATATCCCAATACAGCCCCTGAAGAAATTGAAACTTTGATTACAAAACCTATTGAACAACAATTAGCTACCGTCGAGAACTTAAAAGCCCTTACCTCTATTTCCAGCGAAGGCAGCTCACTGGTCGTAGCAGAGTTCGAGTACGGAACGGATATGAACTTTGCTTCATTGGAAATGCGGGAAAAAGTTGCTATTTTAAGTGATTATTTGCCCGATAATTCATCAGACCCCATGGTTTTTAAAATAAACCCTCAAATGCTCCCTATTATGGAGATTCAATTTTCATCGGAAATGCCCCTTTCCGAATTACATACACTCATTGATAAGGAAATAGACTCAAAACTGGAAAGGATTGGCGGTGTCGCTTCAGCAGATATTTTTGGAGGTCTTGAAGAGGAAATTGCCATTACCATCGATCAGGAAAAACTGACCGGATATCAACTGAGCTTATCTCAAATCAGTTCGACTCTATCCAGTGAGAACATCAATCTTCCCAGTGGAAATGTAGACAAAGGCTCTAAAGAAATGCTGGTTAGAACCATTGGTGAGTTTCAGTCCATAGATGAAATTAAGAATATTCCTATTATGATCCCCACTGGTGAGCTTATTGTTTTATCAGATATCGCTTATATCGAGGAAGGTTTCAAAGAACGAGATGCTCTAAGCAGAGTAAACGGGGTTCCTTCTATTGGCGTTATTTTGACAAAGCAATCAACTGCGAATACCGTCACTACAGCAGATAGAGTCCTTAGCACATTGGATGATATACAGCAGGAATATCCTGATTTGGAAGTATCAATAGGTTACAATCAAGCAGATTTTATCAACAGAGCGGTTTCTAATGTTTCAAGAACTGCCATGATTGGAGGCCTGTTGGCCATAGTCGTGCTATTCTTATTTTTATACAGCATGCGTTCCACATTAATTATAGCTATTGCTATACCGGTTTCCGTTATCGCTACTTTTGCTTTAATGTATTTTAATGATATTACTTTAAATATCATATCTTTAGGCGGTCTGGCTCTTGGAGTAGGGATGCTTGTAGATAATTCTATTGTAGTACTTGAAAATATTTATCGTTTACAAGAAGATGGTGTCCCTTCTTTGGATGCGGCCATCAATGGATCAAAAGAAGTCACAGCGGCTATTTTTGCTTCCACCATGACAACCGTAGCTGTATTTCTCCCTGTGGTATTTGTAAAAGGATTTACAGCAATCTTATTTAAAGAATTATCCTTTACGGTTACGTTTTCGCTGCTTGCTTCTTTTGGTGTAGCCATTACCGTTGTGCCCATGTTGTGCTCGAAATTTTTATCGGTCCGACAAACCCCTGAAATCATTAATGAACAAGCTAAGAAGAGCAAATTCTCACGCATAAAATCAAAATTAAACTTTATGGAGAAATTCATCCATATGATTTCTTCCAAATATGTGATTCTATTAGAAAAATCTTTAGTAAGAAGAAAAAGAACCATTGCCGTTGCAGTTGTATTATTTGTAGTATCATTGGGCTTATTAGGTGTTATTGGCGGTGAACTATTCCCGCAGGCTGATGAAGGAAGCTTAACGATTGACATCACAACCCCTTATGGCACTTCATTAGAAGATACGGATGAGATTATAATGGATATTGAAAGCTATATCGCAACCATCGATGAGGTAAAAACCTATACTGTCTCTATTGGCGCAAGCTCATTTTTTAGTATGGGTGCCAATCAAAACACCTCAACCATTCGTGTGGAATTGGTTACACAAGAAGAAAGAAAGCGAACCACCAGTGATATAGCCACAGAAATCAGAAATGAACTATCCACTCTATCAGGAGCGGAATATGCATTAACAGAATCTTCTCAGTCCTCCGGCGGAGGGGGAGCTGCTCCAATTGAGATTAAAATACAAGGCGATGACTTGACTACATTAAGAGAAATATCAGAAGACATAATAACAATGGTTGCTTCAGTTGAAGGGACAACAGAGATAGATACGGACGTAGAAGAAGGTAATCCGGAAATCCGCGTTTTCCTTGACAGGCAAAAGTCCTCTTATTTTGGTATCACAGCATATCAATTAGCAAAAACTTTAGAATCCTCCCTCACAGGGACTGCCGCTACAACTTATAAAGTAGACGGAGATGAAATTGATATAAGTATTTCTCTTAGCAGCACTGCTCAAGAATCTATTGAAGGCATGAAACAAATACTGGTTCAATCTCCTACAGGTCAGTACGTTCCGGTAGGTCAGATCGCAAAATTCGAATACGGTAATTCTCCTTCTCAGATTCAAAGAGAAAACCAAGTCAGAACCATAACCATCTCTTCTAAACTATATGGAAGGGATTTAGGATCAGTGTCCAGAGAAATATCTGAAAAGCTGTCCGAATATACCATGCCTTTTGGATATTCCTATGAAATGGGTGGGCAGCAAAAAGACATGCAAGAAGCTTTTGCTGATTTATCTTTAGCACTGCTCTTATCTATATTATTGGTTTACATGATTCTGGCTTCACAATTTGAATCGCTATTGCAGCCGTTTATTATTATGATGTCGGTGCCTTTTGCATTAACAGGCGCTTTCTTGGGATTATTTTTCACAGGAAAACCCTTATCATTACCGGCTTTTATTGGATTAATTGTACTTGCAGGTATCGTTGTTAACAATGCAATTGTTCTCATCGATTTTATTAACCAGCAACGTAAATCCGGAGTTGAAAGAAAAAGCGCTATTATCAACGCAGGCAAAACACGACTCCGTCCTATACTTATGACCACCTTAACCACAGTGCTTGGGTTAACACCATTGGCCTTAGGGATTGGTGAAGGGTCCGAAATCCAAGCGCCTATGGGCGTATCCGTTATTGGCGGTTTGAGTTTCTCAACCTTGGTTACACTGATCCTTATACCTGTACTGTATTCTTTACTAGACGATGTAAAGCGTAAGATAAGCAAAAAAAAGCATACTACAGCATAAATAAAAGGTGGTAGAAAATTGAAAAAGCAAAAGAAAAAAGAGATTATTTTAAACTCAGCTATAGACCTTTTCGCTATAAATGGGTATCATAATACTAAGATAAGCGATATAGCAGAGAAAGCGAATATTGGAAAAAGTACTGTTTATGAATATTTTTCCAGCAAACAAAGTATATTGCTTGAAATTTTCGAGGTTAAAATATTTCAATTTTACATCAATCTGCAAGACATTTTGTCTGAAATAGATTGTGCAATTGAAAGGCTGACTAAATTTATGGAGTATGAAAGTAAAAATGTCAGCTCCAGCAGCCAGATGTTTTTTCTTGTTCTGGATACTTTCGTCAATCCAAAGTATTTCAGCAGTTCTAATGTTTATATGTGTCTTCATAAGTCAGCGGATTTAAGGTTTGGTATTGTTAAAGAGATTATTGAAAAAGGCATTTCAGACGGGCAATTCATAGAAACAGATCCCAATATGGCTGCTTCAGCCATATTGGGTACATTACATACTTATCAAATGAATATTCAGCAAAAACATTTACATTTACTTAGAATAGAAGGAAAAATTACTAATACGCCGGCATTATCATCAGAAGATATTGAGGAAATTCTGAACATCTTATTTTATGGAATAAAAAATTAAGATATGATATTTTTAGGCAAATTGATTTTTCTTACTTGAAAGTTCAATCCGAACTTCTATTTTATGTAAATATATGATAAAATTTCTATACGGAGGCAAATTGATTCATTTAAGAATCATTTTATACTATTTTTTGCCATTATGCGATACCATTTCCAATATTAATATTGGTACAAGCCGTATAAATTCAATGATTTTAGAACTTTTAAATTATTCAAAATATACATTCAACCTTTAAGGGTCTATGAGATTCATCAATGAATCATCGCTTTAATCTCTTAATTTTACTTATTTTTCAGAATTTTTTTAAACATGTTTTTATTTTTTTGATTTAATTTTGAATCAATTATTTGTATAAATGAACATGTTAAAGCATTCCTTTTCTGATAAAAGCTTTAAAATACAAGCTTTTAAAGCTATGGCATAATTATTGCAAAATTAATTATAATATTTACATAGCTACAATTTACTTATATTGATATTTTGCCGAAATGAATCAAGGAGGTGGATAAGACATTCAGATTTCGGAAAAATATATGTGTCTTTATTTTTTAAATAATTGTAAGTTATATGGAGGTGTAAACAAGTATGACAAAAATTACTCAACGAGAAGTAAACGGCTTATACGAGCTTACAGATGAGGCTAGATCCGAATTAAAAAGTTCCCAATATTACAATGATGACCTTGCTCCAACAAAGTTATCCAGCAGAACTTGGGGTACTTACAACATCGCTTCATTGTGGGTAGGTATGTCTGTGTGTATTCCTACTTACATGCTGGCTTCAGGTCTTATGGCTAACGGCCTTTCCTGGTGGCAAGCGATATTGAACATTGCATTAGGTAATTTGATTGTTTTGATTCCAATGCAGTTAAACTCTCATGCAGGTACTAAATATGGTATTCCTTATCCGGTATTTGCAAGATTATCATTTGGTATACAAGGTGCGCATATTGCTTCAATCGCCCGTGCCGGTGTAGCTGCCGGTTGGTTTGGTATTCAATGCTGGATCGGTGGCGGTGCACTTAATGGTGTAATTAGTTCATTAAGTGCAGGCTGGGCAAACTGGTCAGGTGGCATATGGGTATCTTTCATTGTTTTCTGGGCTTTAAACGTTATCATCGCTTATAAAGGTACAGAGGCTATCAAGTTCATGGAATCTTGGGGTGCGCCAATTCTTGGTGTTTTATCTGTAGGTTTAATGATTTGGGCAGTGTCTGCAGTTACCGGTGCGGGTTACTCTACCGGTGAAATCCTTAACCTGCCTGCAACCTATGCTCCTGGAACTTTCTGGAAAATATTCCTGATTGGTCTTACAGGTAATATTGCATTTTGGTCAACTCTGGCGTTGAACATTCCTGACTTTAGCCGTTATGCCAAAACTCAGAAAAACCAATTTAATGGACAATTACTTGGTTTACCGACTACAATGGCTGCATTTGCTTTTGTAGGTGTTTTCGTTACAGGCGCAACAAAATTATTATTTGGTGAATTCCTTTGGGATCCGGTTGACGTTGTAGCAAACATAGGTAATCCAATTGCTTCAATACTAGGTGCTATAGGTATTGTAATTGCAACATTAACTACAAACATTGCCGCAAACGTAGTAGCGCCTGCCAATGGTATTTCCAACATTAATCCTCAAAAAATATCTTACAGTACCGGTGCTTTAATCACAGGTATTTTAGGGATTGCAATAATGCCTTGGAAACTCATGGAGAATGCCGTTGCTTACTTTAATTTCTTAGGGTTCTACGGATTATTCTTAGGCCCTCTAGCCGGTATGTACATTGCAGATTACTATATCTTTAGACAGAAAAGATTGGATGTTAGTTCATTGTTTAAAGGAAGCGAAGGCAAGTATTGGTACAGCAATGGTATTAACTATAAAGCTATTTATACCTGGGTACTATCCATCATCCTTCCGCTGTTAGGCATCTTCATTGATGCATTGGCTTTCTTTAGAGACAATGGTTGGATTGTAGGATTTGTTTTAGCGTTACTTATCTATCCGGCATTAATGAAGTCCGATACTTCTTCATTGTTATCAGAAAGCGAAGACGCTGCCATTACAGAAAGATAGATAAACGTTATTTCTATATTCGTTAGTATTAGAGGGGAAAATAAGAGTTTTTTATTTCCCCCTCTCAATTAATTTTGTATTTTTTTGTATACATAATACAAGATTATTCACCATAAACTACAAAAATCTAGATAATTGTAATTAAGATTGAAAATATTCCAATATTAATTGGATAAAAATATATATTATTATAAAGGAGGTCGATTTTTATGGATTTAGTCATTAAGAATGGTACTATTATAACTTCAACAGAAAGTTATAAGGCTGATATTGGTGTCAAAGACGGTAAAATATTCATGATTGCAGAAGATATTGATCCTAAAGGTACTGAAGTGGTGGACGCTTCAGGAAAATTGGTTTTACCCGGCGCTATCGATTGTCATACACATTTAGAAATGCCTTTTGGGGGAACTGTATCGGCAGACAGCTACGAAGCCGGAACCCGAGCGGGTGCTTGCGGCGGTGTTACCACAGTATTTGACTTTGTTATTCAAGCTAAAGGCGAGGGTCTCATAGATGCAGCAGAAAGAAGAAGAAAGCTATGTGATCCCCAAGCATGTGTTGATTATGCTTTTCATACTGCCATTACTGATTTAACGCCTGAAGTCTTAGAAGAAATGAAAACATCTGTAGAATATGGTGTTTCCAGTTTTAAAGTATTCATGGTATATGATTTTGGCGTTACGGATGGTGTATTTTATAAAGTCCTAGAAAAGTCTAAAGAAGTTGGGGCTCTTATTCAAGTACATGCTGAAAATAAAGAAATTATTGATTCTCGAGTGGAAGAGTATTTAAGTAAAGGTCTAACTTCCCCATGGTATCACTATTTGAGCCGTCCTGAATTTGTAGAAGCAGAGGCTGATGTAAGAGCGATTCACTGGGCCAAAAATTTAAATGCGCCCCTTTATATCGTGCATTTAGCCAATGCTGAAGGTGCTAAGGCTGTTACTCAAGCAAGAGATGAAGGCTATCCGATATTTGCTGAGACTTGCCCGCAATATTTATATTTCACTAGTGAAGTATACAAGCGTGAAGATGCCAGAAACTTTGTTTGCTCGCCTCCAATGAAAGGACAAGAAAGCCAAGATGAACTTTGGGCAGCAATTAAGCGCGGTGATATTTCTACTGTAGCAACCGACCACTGCCCATTCCAATCTTACGAAAAAGATTGGGGTAAAGATGACTTTTCTAAGATTCCTAATGGATGCATGGGTGTAGAAAACCTTTATCCATATATGTTAAGTGAAGCCAATAAAGGCAACATCTCTTATAATCTAGCCGTTGAGCTGTGTGCTACCAATGTGGCTAAAATCTTTGGCTGCGCACCTCAAAAAGGGTTCATCGCTGCCGGCAGTGATGCTGACATCGTGATCTATGATCCTAATAAGTCATTTACAGTATCTGTAGATAACATGCATTCAGATATTGATCATACCATTTGGGAAGGCGTAGAAATGCAAGGATATCCGGTAATGACTTTCTCTAGAGGAAAATTAGTCTATAAAGACGGTGATTTTGTAGGTGAAAAAGGATACGGCGAATTTGTAAAATGCAACCCAGTCTTTTTTGATGGACCTACATTATAGAAAATTAAGAGAAAAGCCATGAAAATTCAATGGATTTTCGAGGCTTTTTAAATACATCAATAATACCCTTTTTGCCAAAATCGCCTATAACCGCCTCTACAAGCTTTTCTATGTCCTCTCGATTCCATTAGTCTGCGATATACCCTTTAGCCTCTATGCCTCGATTCTCGAGCTCTTGTGCACGGCTATGAATTCGATCTGTTATTCTATGCTTTTAAGCAAATCTTTTAGCTTTACTTTATCAAACAGATATTTCTTCCGGCAGAATTGGCAGACCAGCTCAGCCTGTTCATCTTCTTGATAGATTTTTCCAAGCTCTTCTTTTCCTAAACTGATCAATCCTCTTTCAAATCCATCCCATGAACAGTCACATTGATAGTCCACTTCATGTTCTCCAATCTTCAGCATTTCAAAAGACTCAAAAATAGCATCATGCACTTGGTGAACATTTTCAGCTTTCACAATTAAGTCAGTTATAGATGGAATGGTTTTAATGGTATGTTCAAGTTTTGTCAGAACATCTTCATCAGGCTGGGGGAGCATTTGAATGATACATCCGCCTGCCGCTTTAATGGAATGATCCGTATCGACCAATACCCCAGCCAAAACAGACGATGGCTGCTGCTCTGAATAGGCAAAATACGCCGTAAAATCTTCAGCTATTTCACCGGTTATCAAATCCGATTGTCCAATATACGGCTCCTTAAGGCCCAGATCTTTTATAACGGTCATATTCCCCGGACCTACTGCAGCACCTACATTTAATTTCCCATTATCATTTAATGGCAGATCCACATTAGGGTTTTGTATATATCCTTTTACGATCCCTTTTGAATCTGCCACAACTAAAATTTGTCCTGCTTCTCCATTCCCTTTTATAATGACGGTTACCTTACTTTCATCTCCCTTCAACATTAAACCCATCAAAGATGTACACATAATGGTTCTCCCTAATGCAGCTGAAGCCGTCGGTGTCGTGTCATGAGTGATTCGCATCTTTTCTACCATTTCTGTTGAAAGTACCGTATAAGCTCTAAAGTTCATTTCTTTATCCATTGATATAAGTACTTGATTCATATTAAATCCCCTTAAAATTGTTTAGCAAACTATTTTTTCTTTTTCTTTTTTCTTGATGTCATAATGCCGCCTATTCTTCCGGTTTCCTTAGCTGTAAGGCCTCCCCATCCGGCTTTTTTCACTTTGTTCATTAATCCCAGTTCTTCAGCTATTTCATACTTCATTAAATCATTCTCTGTTAACTTCTTCTCTTTTTTCTTTTTCATACAGACACACTCCTAATGATTTTTTCATTATTATAAGGAATATGCCTGAAATATATACCATTCTTCTATTATTTCATCCGTCAAACATTGAAAGATAAGAGGGTTATCACCAAATAAGCCCCTATCACAATATGAATCGGTATCCACGGCATTTTTCCCATTTCGCTTAACCGCATTCCTTCTACATCTTTTACTTGGTGATTTTTACCGATTTTCCCAATCAGCCACTTAACGACCTGCAGACTTATAAATGCCATAATCCCCCAGCTGATCATTGCGCTGATCAGGCCTGTAAAATCGCTTACGCCTTGGGTATTTTGCTCTATCTCCGATGAATACGTCATGACCATATACCCTAACGTCAGTGATATAAAGTTATTCGTCATATGACCGATAATCCCGGCAAAAATACTCCCTGTTTTATACACTAAATAACCAAAAATAATACCCAGTAAAATTGGACCTATAAGATTTTGATAATTAAAATGAAATACTCCAAAGAGTAAGGATGAAATAATGATGGCGTTTCTTTTACCCAAACCACGGTACTGCCATAACATAACCCCTCTAAAGAAAAATTCTTCACAAATTCCTGCCGACAGAGATATAACCGGAAGATAAATTAAATACTCTTCAAAAGTCCTGGGCAAAGGGATCTGTACAGGGTCAAACTCTACAAAAAGACTCAATATAAAATTAAAGGTTAGACTTACAAAAACCACTATTGGATATGAAAAAACAGTAATCAAAATCGTAAGAATACCGTCTCGAAGGGTTAGTGGTTGTATATTTAAATCTTTCAATCTGATTTTTTTGACTCTAACAAAAATAAAAGCAGGTAAAAATATCAGAACCCATTCCGTAATTAATAAACCTATTATAAGGTCTCTCTGCTGCACGATTACCCCTAAGGTTAGCAGCAAGGATGCTATGAACATATAAAATAGGTTCATGGTAAATATTTCTTTGAGATGCTTATTCATGTCTTTTACCTCATATTTCTTGTAATAAATTCCAATATACCTGTATGGCTGTCATCAATATATCTTCATTAAAATTAAACTTAGAGCTATGTAAAGGGTGTGTGTATCCCGCTTCTTCATTATACGAACCAACGAAAAAGAACATACCCGGAACCTTTTGCTGGAAGAAAGAAAAATCCTCGGATATCATCGCCGGCTTGGCTTCAATGAAATCCTCTGCCCCTACAGATTTTTGTAGTGCCGATACAAGATGTTCATCATTTTGTACCACTCTATACATATGATTGAAATCAACCTTTATTTCACAATCATATGCATCACCCATTCCTTTAGCTATGCCTTCAATCCGCTTTACCAAAGTATCATAAACATCGTCACTGAAAGCTCGCATGGTTCCAACAATGTGAACCTCATCAGCAATAACATTACCTGCTTCACCACCATTAATCTTCCCCATTGTGAAGACCGCACTGTTCATAGGATCAATGTTTCGGCTCATTAAGCTCTGGGCTGCCATAACGAAATTTGCAGCTGTTACAATAGCATCTTTACCCTTATGAGGCATGGCGCCGTGAGCGGTTTGCCCTTTAACAGTAATACCCACTTCTCCGTTTCTTGCCATCAAAGCCCCTGCTTTGGCAGCCACTTTACCTTGAGGATATTCCGGAAAAATGTGCAATCCAACGATGCGATCAATCCGGTACTTTTCAATGATGCCTTCCGATACCATAACCTCTGCCCCGCCGGGACCTTCCTCAGCAGGTTGAAAAATAAAAACCAGATGATCTTTAATTTGATTTCGATTTTGAACCGCATATTTAACAAATCCCAACAACGCAGCCGTATGTCCGTCATGGCCACAAGCATGCATACACCCTTCATTAAGAGATTTATAATCGCATGTATTATCTTCCTGAACGGGTAATCCGTCAATATCTGCGCGAAAGGCTGTGGTATGTGCCCCGTTGATGCCTCTTAATATCCCGATTACACCTGTTTTGGCAGAGGCATGAATTTCATCTACGCCATACTCTTTTAACTTATTTTTAATGAATTCACTGGTCTTATACTCATTAAACCCTCTTTCAGGGTATTGATGTATCCTTCTTCTTAGCTCTACTACTTCACTATTTAGTTTTAAAATACCCTCATTTATCTTAATCATGCTTCCTCCTTGTCACTTAGCCGGTATTATGCATATAATATAAGAACATCCTATTTTATCCAGTCATTTTATACGGTCGAAATGACGAAAAAAATTTCTTTCCAAATTATATCACATGCTATTTACATTTAATAGTATTTTGTCGTTGACATCATAATATACAATGTGGTAGTATACCTTATATGTTAATAAGTAGCGTGTGGTAAAGAGGTCGCGGTTGATAATCAGTAACACAAATGATTGATTTGGGAATCGTTAGTTTGTGTGAAAGGTATGATCGCCGAAGTGGTATTTCATCCCAAAGAATACTGCTGGGACTATACAGAATATGTATAGTACTGTCGTTGAGGGTCCTGCAGCTTTCAATGGTGCGCTTACACAGGCAGCAGAACTTGAACGTTAAATCGTGAGTGTTTCTGCTCGCGATTTTTGTTGTATTATCAATGTTTATAATTAATATTAAAAATTTTATCTTAATATTATATAATAAAGTAATAATTACGTTGAGGAGGACAAGAAATGAAGAAACCAAATCTCGCGATAGTAGGTTCTACAGGAATGGTAGGTCGCACATTTTTGAAAGTATTAGAACAAAGAAACTTCCCATTTAACCATTTATATCTAATGGCTTCTGCTAAATCAGCAGGTCAAACTATAACTTTTAAAGGAAAAGATTATGTAATTGAAGAACTTACAGAAAAATCTTTTGATAAAGACATAGATATTGCCTTATTTTCAGCAGGAGGTTCTACCAGTACGACTTTTGCCCCAATAGCCGCTTCCAAAGGTGTCGTGGTTATTGACAACAGCAGTGCATGGAGAATGGATAAAGACGTTCCACTTATTGTTCCTGAAGTCAATCCACAAGATGTTAAAAAACATAAAGGCATCATTGCCAATCCAAATTGCTCTACAATTCAGGCTGTAGTTCCTTTAAAAGCTTTACATGATCACTATAAAATAAAAAGAATCGTATACTCTACTTATCAAGCTGTATCCGGTTCAGGTGTAAAAGGTGTTAAAGACTTAGAGGAAGGTTTAAAGGGCAATGATTTAAAGGCTGCCTATCCTCATCCCATCGCCGGCAACTGCTTGCCGCACATTGATGTTTTTATGGAAAATGGGTATACCAAGGAAGAAATGAAAATGATTAACGAAACCATGAAAATACTAGGCGATTATGACCTGAAAATAACTGCTACTACAGTTAGAGTGCCCGTTAAAGACTCTCACAGTGAATCTATAAATGTGGAATTTGAAAAACCATATGAACTGGAAGATGTTAAAAAGATATTAGAAGAAGCCCCAGGTATCATTCTTCAAGATGATCCATTTAATAACATTTATCCACTAGCGAGAAGTTCAGCCGGTAAAGATGAAGTTTATGTGGGCAGGCTGCGAAGAGATTTTAGTGCCGATAGCGCCCTCAACATGTGGGTAGTAGCCGACAACATTAGAAAAGGTGCTGCAACCAATGCAGTACAAATTGCCGAACTTATGATCTAAGTACAAAAGAAAATAAGATTTTATAATTAAAGAAAGGAATGTATAACAATGAGTATTTATAAAGGATCCGGAGTGGCTGTCATCACCCCTTTTAAGGATGGGAAAGTCGATAAAGAAAGTCTAAAAAATCTATTGAATTGGCATGTAGACCAAAGTACTGATGCCATTATTATCTGTGGTACAACAGGAGAGGCATCTACCATGCCTGATGCAGAACATTTGGATACTATAAAGTTTGCTGTCGATACCATTAACGGCCGTCTTCCTGTTATTGCCGGTGTAGGCAGTAATGATACACCTCATGCTATCCACTTAAGCGTTGAGGCAGAAAAAGTCGGAGTAGATGGTTTATTAAGCGTTACGCCTTATTATAACAAATCTACTCAAAAAGGATTGGTTAGACATTTTACAGAAATTGCTGATAGTGTTAACACGCCTATCATTCTTTATAACGTTCCTTCAAGAACAGGCATTAATATGCTTCCATCAACGGTTGCACAACTGGCGCAGCATAAAAATATTATCGGTATTAAAGAAGCAAGCGGTAATATCGTTCAAGTTGCTGAAATATCAAGATTAACACCCGATGATTTTGATCTTTACTCCGGCAACGATGATATGATTATACCTCTTTGCTCTGTAGGCGGCATTGGTGCTATCTCAACAGTAGCCAATATTGCTCCAAAAGATACGCATGATATGGTCATGGCATTTTTAGATGGTGACACTAAAAAAGCGTGTGACATGCAACTCGGTCTGCTGCCATTGATTGATTCTGTCTTTATAGAAGTTAACCCTGTACCTATTAAAACAGCTGTTAGCTTAATGGGTAAGAATGGCGGAGATTTACGACCACCTCTATACGAAATGGATGATGAGAATCTTGAAGTATTAAAAACAGAAATGAAAAATTACGGTCTAATTAAGTAACCGTCCGTTGTCATAACATTAAAGTAACTTGGGAGGCTAAAAAAAATGAAAGTTATTATACATGGTATTAATGGAAAAATGGGAAATACATTAAAAAAATTGATAGTGAATGATCCCGAAATAGAAATTGTAGCAGGCATCGATTCTTTTCCAGGTGAAAATGCATTCCCCGTATTTTCTTCTGCTCAAGAGTGTACAGTAGAAGCAGATGCAGTCATAGACTTTTCTCACTTTAGTATTGTCCCTAAACTGATACAGTACTGTGTTGAAGCAAAGCTTCCTGTTGTAGTATGCACTACAGGCTTAACTGATGAACAATATGACTTATTGGAAGAAGCTGCAAAAAAGATTCCTGTATTTCGAAGCGCCAATATGTCTTTAGGCATTAATGTATTAACTGAAGCTATTAAATTAATTGTTCCACCACTGGAAGAAAATTTTAACATAGAAATCATCGAAAAGCATCATACTAAGAAGGTAGACTCCCCTAGCGGAACAGCCTTTCTATTAGCAGATACCGTTAATGACACTTGTAAAGTCAAAAAAGACTACGTATTTGGCAGACATTCAAAAAGTGATGTATGTAAAATGACTGATTTAGGTATTCATGCGGTACGTGGCGGCACCATTCCTGGTGAACACACTGTCATTTTTGCCGGGTCAGATGAAGTCATTGAAATTAAGCATACTGCACTTTCAAAAAATATTTTTGCATATGGTGCAATAAAAGCTGCAAAATTTATAGCCAAAGCCGAAAAAGGATTATATAATATGACTGACTTATTAAATAAGGGCTAATATCTATTGAAAGGAATGAAACAAATGACGAATAAGGTACTTGATTTAATCGACCCCTACAATATTGCAAGATATATTAAAGATGCTAATAAATCTACGCCTATCAAAGCATATGTTAACGGAGATTTAAAAGATACAACTTGTAAAAATGCAAAAATATTTGGTAATGATCATTTTTGGGTCATAATCGGGGAAAATTCAGACATTACCGCGTACTTAAAAGAACATGCTAATAAAATATCCTATTATCATATTGAAAACGACAGAAGAAACTCGGCTATTCCAATGCTGGATTTAACAGAAATTAATGCAAGGATTGAACCCGGTGCTATTATCAGAGACCGTGTTAAAATTCATAAACAAGTTATTGTTATGATGGGTGCTGTTATTAATATTGGATGTGAAATTGGCGAAGCGACTATGATTGATATGAATGCTGTATTAGGCGCAAGAGTTACGGTGGGCAAAAATTGTCATGTAGGCGCCGGTGCCGTATTAGCCGGAGTTTTAGAGCCTCCAAGCGCTACGCCTGTTATCATTGAAGATGATGTTATGATAGGTGCTAATGCCGTTGTATTAGAAGGTGTTAAGATTGGAGAAGGTGCTGTAGTGGCTGCAGGGGCTATTGTTACAAAAGACGTACCTGCCGGCTGTGTTGTAGCTGGTTGTCCAGGTACAATCATAAAAAGAAAAGATGCACAAACCATTGAAAAAACCAAATTGTTAGAAGATTTAAGGTAATAAATGATACAATTGTACCTTATTTAAAATTTACTTCTTAGTTTTAAAATGCCATGCAGCAGTATAGCGCATGGCATTTTATAATTTGGCTAAATTGTTAATATTCACGTTATATCTCACGCTTGCTTTTTAAAATTTGTTTTATCTCTTTTAAAACCACATATATTTTATTTAAGGTATACTGAATTGAAATAAAAATAATAAACAGTATGATAATGGCTATATAGATAAAGTTATGGTCTAATTGAAACAATCTAATCACCACTCTCTAAAACGTTTATTGACTTCATTATAAATGTCTTCCCAGGTATTCACTCTGATAATCTTGTCATTTAACTCAAATTGATTATATGGACAATCGACTAAATATACCTCTATTCCGGCCTCTGATAATTGTAAAGCATTTTCTAATCGGTCTTCTATGAAGATATCACAATTTAGTTCTTGGGCTTTATTGAGCTTATCGTGGCTTCCAAGATAATAAATCTCTTTAAAGGGCACACTGTATTTATTAAACCAGACTTCTGTTACATCATTCATATGGGACATTCTTGCAGTGACATAATATATATTATGGACATTATGGAGCTCTTGAAGGTAATAAGCCGCTCCTTCTCTTATTTTTGCACTTAAATGCATTTTTGCCCCATATTCCATATAATACTCTAAAAACGCTTCATCCGAGATATTATGGGCCTTAGGAATATTATAGGTTGTAATTTCTTCCGGTTTTATTGATTTGTTAAAATGTTGATTGACATCATCCACCCAATAAAATGGGTCTGTAATGGTGCCATCAATATCCACACAAATACTTAATCGTTTCATAATCATTTTTGTTAACTTTAGAAAAACAAGAAGCTGCTATAAGCAGCTTCATTTTACTTTTCCGCAGCAACGACTTCCTTTCCATTGTAATAATTACAACTGGG
>JANQMT010000055.1:0-48666 GCA_028279945.1 Clostridia bacterium | reverse complement strand
AGCGAGTCGGAGGCGAAGCCGTTGGGTTCCCTAGCGGAGTGGCGTTAGCCACTTTTTATATATACTTTTTTGTATAACATTCTTTTACCATTGGACAATCTTAGATATAATGTAATGTGTAGTATGCTTAATAATGTTGTAGAACTGTTGGAGGATATATAATGGACAAAAAGAAGATGATGACTTTTATTGCTATATTTGTAGTTGCTTTGAGTGGTTTTATATTTTGGAAAATGGTAGAGAATACAGGAACAGAAGAACCTGTTGATTTGGATAGTGTGCCGTATTCAAGAGGAAAAGTTATAGAGGTGCTAACAGAACAAAACAGACAAACCGCCTATTCCGGAGGAAGTTTTGAATTTCATGTCCAGATTGTAAAGACACATATTATAAAAGGGCCGCATAAAGGTGAGACTTTATTAGCGGAATACGAGTTGAACTACGGATTGGATGATCAATATAAATTTATTCAATTAGATGAAGGGGATGAAGTCTTATTATATCTGGAAGAAGACGAAAATGGTGAAGTGATTCATGCAGCTGTAGCTGAAATCGCACGGGATAAATATCTGTTTTATTTGGTTATAGGTTTTTTTGCCATGTTACTGTTAGTAGGTAGAATGAAAGGTCTGAAAGCTATATTATCCTTATTACTTACAGCCATTGGTGTTGTCAAAATATTGCTGCCTGCAATATTGAAAGGGATGGACCCTGTTTTTATATCTGTTGGTGTTTGTGTCATAGTAATATGTTCTACCATGCTTATTATCAGTGGTTTTAATAAAAAATCTTTATCAGCAATGATAGGAACTTCAGGTGGAGTGGTTTGTGCCGGAATTATAGCGATGGTAATAGGGACACTGGCTAAATTAACCGGATTTGGAGATCAAGAAGCTCAAATGTTGATGTACATACCGCAAAATATCGCGTTCGACTTTAAAGGTCTATTGTTTGCCGGTATTATTATAGGGACTATGGGAGCTACAATGGATGTAGGGATGTCAATTGCTTCTGCAATGCATGAGATCAAACAAAACAGTCCTAATATTAAACATTTGGATCTTATTAAAGCAGGCATGAATGTAGGAAGAGATACTATGGCAACTATGGCCAATACGCTTATACTGGCTTATGCAGGAGGATCATTACATTTAATGCTTTTGTTGGTGGCTTATCAAACACCATTTTCCGAAGTGGTTAATTGGGATGCCATATCCACTGAAATATTGAGGGCTGTTGCTGGAAGTATTGGCATTGTAGCTACTGTACCTATTACAGCTTTTGTAGCAGGAATGATTGAGGAATATAAAGACAAGGGAAATAAAGCGACAGGATAGAACAAGTGCTCATAATATGGTTTGAACTGCAGATACAAAAGGTTTTACTTTAATAATGACATGCTATAAAATAATATTACCAATACTACGGAAAGGTTAATTAAAAAACTAGGAGTTAATATGGGAAAGTATTTGATCAAGAGAATGTTGGGGATAGTATTTGGGCTTATTCTGGTTATTACCATAACATTTGTATTACTCCATGCCATGCCCGGAGGACCGTTTTCTCGAGAAAAGGCATTACCTGAACCTATACAGGCAGCAATAGAAGAAAAGTATCACCTGAATGATTCTATTGTTGTCCAATACTTTTATTATATGAAGGATTTTTTAAAGCTTAAGTTAGGACCTTCCTATCGAAAAATCGGCTTTTCTGTAAACGAATTAATTCATTCGGGCTTTCCTAACTCAGCAAAAGTCGGTATGGTTACTTTACTATATATTGTTTTAATAGGTTTTCCCTTGGGCGTTTTTTCTTCCTTTAAACATAATAGATGGCAAGATCGACTGATTATGGCTGTTACGACTTTAGGTGTCACCATCCCAAGTTTTATATTGGGAATATTAATAATCTATATTTTTGGTTCTAGATTACACTGGATACCGACTCATGGTCTAAAAACATGGAAGCACTATATTGGACCTGTTATTACAATAGGAAGCTTTTCTTTGGCGTATGTTTCCAGATTAATACGTTCTAATATGTTAGAGATTCTTCAAGAAGATTATATAAAAGCTGCAAGAGCAAGAGGCTTAACAGAGCACAGAATTTTATTTAAACATGCGCTTACAAATACCTTAATCCCTACTATGGCATATTTAACTCCAACTATTGCAACGATTTTAACCGGGTCTTTTATTGCAGAAAATATTTTCTCAATTCCGGGGATGGGGAGCATGTTTGTTGAAAGTGTAGGAAATAGGGATTATACCGTAGTCATAGGAGCGACTGCGATTTATGCTCTAATTCTTTTTTTAATGTTATTCATTGCTGATCTGGTATATAGCCTGATAGATCCTAGAATTAAGCTTCAAAATGAGTTAAGAGGTGAAGGGTAAATGGAAAAGGCTATTGAAAATCCTTGGGAGCCTGTGAGTATAACAGACAGACATGAAGAGTCTAATATTGAGGATAAATTACCTAGAATAAAAGGATTTTATATGCGTTTTAAAACCAATAAAAAGGCTGTGGCAGGGGTGGCGATGCTTTTTTTTATTGCTTTATTTGCGTTAGTTGGTCCTAAATTAACGGAGTATTCTTATTTGCAGCAGAATTTAATGAATACAAATCAACCTCCCAATATGGCGCATTGGTTTGGAACGGACGGGGTAGGTCGAGATTTGTTTATACGAGTATTATACGGTGCAAGAGTCTCTTTAGTTGTTGGCATCCTTTCAGCATGTATCGTTTGCGTTTTAGGATGTATTTATGGCGGTCTATCAGGATATTTTGGAGGACTGCTAGATCGAATCATGATGCAGATTATTAATATAATAGGAACGATTCCCTTGGTTTTGTATGTCATACTTTTAAGCTTGATACTAAAACCAGGTATTACGACTATGGTTATAGCCATTGGGAGCATATACTGGATTCCAATGGCAAGAATTGTTCGATCCCAAATCATAAGTCTAAAGGAACAGGAATTTATTTATGCATCTAAAGCATTAGGTGCCGGCTCTTTGAGAATCATTACCAAGCATCTGCTTCCTAATATTTTGGGTACCATTATTGTAACGACAACTCTGGTAATACCTGAAGCCATCTTTATTGAATCCTTCTTAAGCTTTATAGGTGTTGGTGTTGAAATACCCAAGGCGTCATGGGGCGTATTGGTGTATGATGCTATAGGCGGAATAAGGTCGTACCCTTATCAACTGTTCTTTCCTTCACTTGGAATATGCATAACGATTATTGGATTTAACCTCTTAGGAGATGGGCTTAGGGATATATTGGATATAAAGAAGGTTAATTGGAGGCGAATATGACACATCCTTTATTACAGGTCAATCACTTAGTCACTTACTATTGTACTTATCTGGGAAATGTACAAGCTGTAAGAGATGTTTCCTTTAATCTTCAAAAAGGAGAGACAATAGGGGTTGTAGGAGAGTCAGGCAGTGGGAAAAGTGCATTGGCTCTTTCTATCATGAAGCTTCTGGACCATTCAGGGAAAATCATGCAAGGTGAAGTGATCTTCAAAGGGAAAGATTTGTTGGCAATGACAGAAAAGCAAATTCGACCTTTGAGAGGCAGTCAAATTTCTATGGTTTTTCAAAATCCTAAAGCATCATTAAATCCTTTGTTTACCATTGGCAACCAGTTTATAGAATTTTTATCAGCTCATCAGAAAATGAATAAAAAGGAAGGGTATCGTTTAGCTATGAGTATGCTTTCGCTAGTAGGTATCCAATCCGGGAAAGAAGTCTTAAAGATGTACCCCCATGAGTTAAGCGGAGGGCTTTGTCAAAAAGTTTCTATTGCTATGGCTTTATCTTTAAAACCTTCACTATTAATAGCAGATGAGCCCACATCTGCATTGGATGCCACGGTCCAAGTTCAAATATTAGGACTCTTAAAGGATTTAAAGCAAAATGAAGATATGTCCATGCTGCTCATTAGCCATGATTTAGGCGTGGTTGCGAATACATGCAATAGGACGATGATCATGTATGGGGGTATGATTATGGAAGAGGGAGAGACCGAGGAAATCTTTAATCATCCCAAACATCCTTATACAAAAGGCTTATTGGAATCTATCCCTAATGATACTACAGGTAAAGGATCAAAATTAGCGGCTATAGAAGGAGAAACGCCTAATATGCTGAATCCCCAAGACGGGTGTCCTTTCATGCCCAGATGTCCATATGCTATGAATATTTGTGTTAAAAAAACACCGGAGTATTTTAGAATTTCCGATCGCCGTTATGCCATGTGCTGGTTGCTGCATCCTGATTCACCCAGGCGTATTTAGGGGGGACTTTTATGACGTTGGAATATTTACCGTTGCTTGAAATAAAAAAATTGAAAAAATATTTCCATAATAAAGGACGGCTTTTTTCAAAAAAGCAGTTGATAAAAGCAGTTGATGATGTTTCCTTTAGCATTGATAAGGGTCAGACTATGGGCATTATAGGAGAATCAGGCTGTGGAAAATCAACTGTTGCGAGAACCATCCTAAGGCTGTATCCTCCTACAGATGGAGAAATTTGGTTTGATGGTCAACGGGTAAGCGACCTGAATAAAAAGGGGCTTATTAACTTTCGAAAAAATGCTCAAATGATATTTCAGGACCCTTATGGGTCATTGAACCCTAAAATGACAGCAGGAGATATTATTGGAGAAGCACTGAAAATTCATCAGCTTGGTAATGGTCTCTCAAAAAAAGAGCAAGTTAATGAAATGCTTGTTAAAGTAGGACTAAAACCTTATAACGCTTTACAATACCCCCATGAATTTAGCGGTGGACAGCGACAACGAATAGGAATAGCCAGAGCCTTGGCCGTAAGGCCGCAATTGGTCATTTGTGATGAGCCATTATCGGCATTAGATGTATCGGTGCAGGCTCAGATCGTTAATATGTTGATAAAACTTCAAGAAAATATGAATTTAACCTATTTATTTATTGCACATGACTTGCTTATGGTTAAGTACATTTCTGATAAAATCGGTGTCATGGTTCATGGAAAAATTGTTGAAATGGCTGATTGTGAAGAACTATACCACCATCCGGTTCATCCGTATACAAAGGCTCTCATTTCTTCCATCCTTGTAACGGATCCTAGAATGGGAATTAGTCAAAAAAATATAAAAAGTGAGGGCATCTTTTCTTTAGAAGAAATTGACTATGGCTGCAGATTTAAAACCAGATGTCCATATGCAGCTTCTTTATGCATGGAACAAGAACCTGAATTGAAAGAGATATCTGCTAACCATTTTGTTGCTTGTCATAAGATTTAAATAGCTGAATATTAAAAGTTAAAATATAGAAAAAATACAAAATATTACCGTAATAATTTGCCAATTGGCAGATTTTTATTTTTTTATGAAGGAACATTGAGTAATTTGTCGAATAAAATATAAAGCTTATTAAGAATTATATGATGGAGGAGTTCAATGAAAAGACTAATCATCCTATTGCTTGTTTTTTTATTAATCTTTTTTTCATTTTCTGGATGCAGCAATAACGAATCTTTAGATTCTGGAAAAATGCTATTAAAATTCAATTTGGCATCTGAACCAAGCTCTATTGACCCACAATTAAATAACGCCAATGATGGAGGAAGCATTATCAATAATACTTTCGAAGGGCTTATGAGGTATGTGGACGAACAGCTTGTTGCGGGTATAGCGCAAGATTACCAGATATCAGATGATGGAACGATCTATACTTTTAATTTAAGAGAGACATTGTGGTCAGATGGACAACCCTTAACAGCTGAAGATTTTGTATATGCTTGGAAAAGAGGATGCAATCCTAATTTAGAACCACAACCATGTGAATATGCGTACCAATTTTTTTACATAAAAGGTGCATTTGAAGCCTTTACAGGATCAGGTTCATTGGAAGATGTCGCGGTAAGAGCAATTGATGAGCATACTTTAGAGGTTGAGCTGGTTGCACCAACTCCATATTTTCTAGATTTATTAACTTTATATAGTTATATGCCTGTTAGACAGGACGTTGTTGAAAAGGACCCCTATGGATGGGCAAGAAATCCTGAATTGGCAGTAGGGAATGGGCCTTTTAAACTTGATGAATATGATATAGGAAGTAATATGATATTGGTTAAAAATGAAAATTATTGGCAGCAGGAGAAAGTAAAAATTGATAAAATTCAAATATCCATGTTAGTAGAAGAAAGTACCATGCTATCTGCTTATGAAGCCGGTGAGGTAGACATTATTGAAGACGTTCCTGTTCAAGAAATAAAAAGATTAAAGAATGAAGATGAGACATTTCATATTCTTCCTCTAACCGGAACTTACTTTTATGTATTTAATACTCAAAAACCACCTTTTGATGATGCAAGAGTTAGAAAAGCTTTATCCTATGCCATTGATCGAGATATCATTGTAAAAAATATTTCCCAAGGCGGGGAACAGGCAGCTACAGGATTTGTTCCCCCGGGATTTAAGGATACACAAGGCAATGATTTTAGAAAAACAGCAGAGGACTATGATATAAGTACGGGTACGGATAATGTTGGATTAGCTAAAACGCTTCTAAAAGAGGCTGGATATCCTGACGGCAATGGTTTTCCAGACTTTGAATTGATTTATAATACCAGTGAAGCACACAAATTAATTGCTGAGGCGGTACAGGAAATGTGGAGAGAGCATTTAGGCATTTATGTTTCAGTCAGAAGTATGGAATCCGGTATTTTTGGAGATGTATTGTTTGATGGAGCATACGATATTGCTAAAATTGGATATACGGGAGATTATTCAGATCCAATGACAATGCTGGACATATGGTTGTCTTATTCAGGTATGAATTTAGCTAGATGGCATAATTCAGAATTCGATTATCTGATTGAAACATCAAAGGGTTTAATCGGACAAGAAAGGTATGAGAAGCTGTATGAAGCAGAGAAAATTATGATGGATCATATGATTGTAATGCCTATTTATTATTATACCAATACGGTCATGGTAAGAGAGTACGTTAAAAATTGGGAACTCAATTCCTTGGGGATTTGGTTCTTTGGATTTGCATCAGTTGAGCATTAGATGAAACTTTAAATTAAAGGGGCGTATGTGATACGCCCCTACCGTTATACTGCTTCACTTAACCCTAAATGAAGTATGAGAACATTAATAAATGAGTTGATTTCTGCATAATTTATTGCTTCATCTTGTTTTACGATAATATAATCATCCGAGACATAAGGCTGTGATATTCGTTTTCTATAAGGCATTTCAAAATCAGATAAACTAATGAAAAAGATAGTTTCTTTTTTATACAATTGAATGGACAAATTAAATTGCTGAGTCCTTTGATCATAAATGAAACTAAAAGCCTGTCCATAAGCTGTATAATCTTGAGGCAAACCATATGTAATGCCTTGGACAGTCAGTTCATGCTTTTTTATCTTAGACTGGGTTATTATAATGTCTTTTGTTACATATCTATGGTTTTCAAACATGATTCGATGTATATCGTATTTATTAAGTAAAGGAAATATTTTCGAAAGATAATAAATATCTTCAAGATTATGAAGCAGTATCTTTTCTTTTAGTTGTAGATCTTTATTTTTTTCATATAAGTTATAGCTATCGACACAATCCTTTCCTGATAAATCATCTGTTCTTTGAATACCCATATACTGTTCAACGGTTTTTAATTTATAGTCTGCAAGAATATTGTAGCCATACTTTTTAATAATTTTATATAAATCAAAGGATTTGTATTTTGGTATTTGATAGTCTATTCCATGAACAGAAAGCCGTTTGTTAACAAAAGGAATATCAAAAGCAGATGCATTATAATTAAAGATAACATCAATATCTTGCAGCAAGCTTACGGTATGCTCCAGTAATTGTGCCTCTTCTTTTTTGGTATCGGCAAAAACTTGATGCACGGTCATTTCTTTATGGTCTACTATCATGATGCCCATCAGTATAACCTTATTTTTGTTAGCATTGATGCCTGTGGTTTCAATATCAAAAAAGGCACATCTTAAGCCATTTAAGTATTCTTTAAACAGCTTTGATAAAAAAAGCTCTTCTTTATAAATTTTCTTAATAATATCCATAATTCTCCCCCAGTTAGCAGGTATCATTCTATAGGTATATTTTACTTATACTTATGCAGAAAAGCCAGAACGTTTTTAATAAAAAAAACTAAACTGATAATAGGAGATATTTATGGTTGGTGAAAAAAATGAATAATATGAGTAAATTTGGGTCCAATGTATCCAATAAGGCTAATTTTTTAAAAAACAAAACACAAGAATTTATCCGTAATATGGATTGTAGAATCAATATAGATAGAATGGAAGAAGAAATAGAAGAATTGTACATGGATATAGGAGAAACCGTATGTCAATATTTTGATGCAGGCGAAAAACTAAGTACTTCCGGCGGCATAAGAGATAAGTATAGAAGAATATGCATGTTAAAGAAAAACATACGTAATAGAAAAAAAATAATCAATGCCAATATGCAAGATAGTGTTTATTGTGATGACTGTGGAGAAATTCTTGACAGAAGAAATAGCTATTGTCATATCTGTGGGAGAAAAATTATGAAAGATTAAACCCTTAGAAAAACAAGGTTTTTAGCTTAAAAGGGGTATAAACAAAGCAAGCTGTCAACGAAACGTAGACGGCTTGCCTTGTTCAAAAGGGGTATTGGGATTAGAGATTAATGAGGTTATCAGGGGGATAACCACATCCCGATTATAACAGAATACAAAGAGAAACACAAGTATTCGACGGAAAAAAATTTAAAATATTTGTAGAAAAATGAATGGTAATTTTTAGATGGAAAAAAGAGGACTTTTATATACAGGTGGAGAATATATATTTTTGTAAGGCGATATATTTACTAGTAATCTACTTAATTTAATAACCGAAGGAGGACCTAATAATGGAAGTATTAAAAGTATCAGCAAAATCCAGCCCAAATTCAGTAGCCGGTGCATTAGCAGGTGTATTGAGGGAAAAGGGAGGAGCTGAAATTCAAGCCATTGGAGCTGGTGCCCTTAATCAGGCAATAAAAGCTGTTGCCATTGCACGAGGTTTCGTAGCACCTAGTGGAATTGATCTAATTTGTATCCCTGCGTTTACTGATATTGAAATTGATGGAGAAGAGAGAACGGCAATTAAATTGATTATTGAGCCTAGATAAGATATTGTATATGAGCTGTTACATATTATAATTGAATGATTATAAGACAGCTCTTTTTTATTGATAAAAAACATTTATATTTAAGCACAAATTATTTATTTAAAACTGCGAAAAAGATAAAAGTACTTTTTCGTTTTTTTTATGTGTAAAATATTAAAATGTGCAATATAAAAATATTCAAAAGTGTATCACCAGATACAATTTGATTTAGATTGTTGTGTTAACATTTGCAATAATGACAAAAAATATTAATCCATAAGACATTAGAAAGGGAATATTTAAGATGAAAAATACAACAAAGTGTAAAAATAGACATAGCCAAATGCATAATCATAGAGGGAATAGACGAAGAGGGTCCAGCAGCTTTCATATGCACGATTGTGAGATGATTTTTAGTGAGATTGGGCTTAAAGAAGGAGATTTTTTTCTTGATATGGGCTGTGGTTCAGGGGATTATTCCATTGAGGCTTCAAAAATTGTTGGCAATCTAGGCGGGGTATATGCCCTGGATATACAAGAAGATGCTGTTGAAGCCCTTAAAGAAGAAGCATGTTTTCGAGGTTTGAAGAATATAAAGGCAATGGTTTCTGATGTTACTCAACCATTACCGGTTCAAGATAATTGTGCAGACGTTTGTTTTATAGCAACAGTTCTTCACACCATTGATCGCAAAAACACAAAAACATTATTTAATGAGATTGATAGAGTTCTAAAACCAGGGGGACGCTTAGTCATTATAGAATGCAAAAAAGACAGTCTATCTTTTGGTCCACCAATAAATTTGCGTTGGTCACCGGAAGAGCTTGAAGATTCGCTTAACCCAATAGGCTTTGAAAAGATGAATATAATGGATCTTGGACATACTTATATGATTCAATTTAAGGTAGTCTAAGCATTTTAATTACATTTATTTATTCTTTCCAGCCCTCCACTGCAGTTGGTAGTGGGGGGCTTTAATATAGGGCAAATATTATTGGATTAAAACATTTCTAAATTATTTATAAAACTGTATCTCCAGATACAAAAGTATATCGATACCTGTACTATAATAACACTAAATTGAGAATAGAAATCATTATCAAAAGGAGATAAGATATGAAAAAAGGATTGTTATTTTTACTGATACTAAGTATAAGTTTGTTTTGTGGTTGTAGTCCATCACAAACCGCTAATCTTGATACAAAAAATGAGATAACGATAATAGTGGGTGCTCCTAAATCCCCTGCAACTATTCCTGTACTTAGAATGATAGAGACCAAAGCTTTAGGAGAAAATGTCAACATAGATTTAAAGATTTACTCCAGCATGGAAAAAATGATGGCTCTTGCAACAAGAGAGGACTATGCTTTTTTAGAGTTACCTATCAATGCAGCTTCGGTATTGTACAATAAAGGGTTAAATGTAAAGTTATTAAATGTTACCCTTTGGGGAGGTATGTACTTGAGCACTACAGACCCAAACTGTGAAAGCTGGAAAGATTTGAATGGCAAGCAGGTATATGTGCCGCATAAGGGCTCTGTTCCCGACATTATAACACAGCATTTTCTAAATAAAAATGGGCTGAACATAGGAGAAAACGTGGAGGTTGTTTATGCCGGACATTCTGAAATAGCTCAATTGATTCAATCCGGCAAAACAAAATATGCGGTAGATGTAGAACCGTTTGTTACTGGAAATAAAGAAAATATTGAAAACTATCGTGTTATTTCTGATTTTGTTAATGAATGGAAGAAGTTAGAAGGAGAAGAATATTCTATGCCCAATTTTGGGGTCATTACCAATAATAATTTTCTGCAAGATAATAAAGAGTTGGTAAAAGCATTTAATGAAGAACATGAGAAAGCTTTGAAGTGGGTATTGGATAACCCGGATGAAGCTGGAAAATTAGCTGAACAACATTTAAATTCAGATAAAGACTTAATATCAAGAGCAATACCCAGCTTTAAATTTGAGTTCAAAACTGCGGTGGACGCAAAAGAAGACATAGAAAAATATTGTAGTGTGTTATTAGGTTCAAGACCTGAAAGTATTGGAGGGAAAATCCCAGATGAAAACTTTTACTATAGAAAGTAAGCGGCCATCCAAATCAGTCAAAGACTTTTTAATAACGCTTTGCAGTTTCTTAATCATTTGGCAAGTATTGTCTTTGATATATTCACCATTAATTATTCCTGGACCTATTTTAACGATAAAGTCTCTTTGGAGCATTATGCAGGGAGACCGATTTCTTGCTGAGGTTTTTATTACCGTAAATAGATTATTAATGGGTTTGATAGGATCGGTTGCAATAGGAAGCATAATAGGTATTGTAATGGGAATCAATCAAAGAGCCAGAAAGTTATTTGAGCCATTCATTTATTTTATTCAATCGATTCCTCCTATTTTATATATGACACTAGCAATGATATGGTTTGGATTAGATGGTCAGGCAACATTGTTTATTGTATTTGTTGCTAGTGTGCCTATTATGGCTATTAATATTAACGAAGGGTTTGAAAATATTGATATCAAATTAATCGACATGGGGAAAAGTTTCCAATTCTCCAGAAAAAAAATGATTACGACTATCATATTGCCTTCTTTAATGACCTATTTTAAGTCAGGGTTTATTATAGTAATGGGACTGGGATGGAAAGTAGTGATTATGGGAGAAGTACTAAGCTCAAGCACAGGGCTTGGGGCACAGATTACCGATGCAAGAATGAACCTTCAAACCAATATGGTATTTGCCTGGGGGGCTGTTGTTATTATACTTTGTTTTTTATCCCAGAAGTTGGTGACTTTATTTTTTGGTTGTAAAAATATGATGGAGAAGAAATTATGATGCTGAAAGTAGAAAAGGTTAAAAAAAATTTTAATGATAACTGTGTTCTGGAAGATTTTTCTATGGTAGTTGGTAAGAAAGAAATTGTTTGCATCATTGGTCCTTCAGGATGTGGTAAATCCACACTGTTAAATATCATTTCAGGTATATTAAAGCCTTCTGAAGGGGAAGTAGTCAATAATAGCTTAAGAACAAGCTACGTATTTCAAGAGGATAGGCTGCTTCCCTGGAAGAATGTTTATGACAATATTAGAATTGTTAATGAAGATTCAAGAAAAGAGAATTGTTTAAGATTGATTGAAAAAGTAGAGCTAAAAGGATTTGAAAAATATTTTCCTAGTGAATTAAGTGGTGGGATGAGACAAAGATGCTCCATTGCCAGAGCTTTTAATTACGAAGCAGACCTATTACTAATGGACGAACCTTTTAAATCGTTAGATTATAATTTGAGATTAAACATGATTCAACATCTCTTGAAAATATGGGAAAACACAAAAAAATCAATTGTATTTGTGACACATGAAATTGATGAAGCACTTTTGCTTGGCGATCAGATATTAGTATTGTCCAATAGGCCGACAAAAATTGTTCAAAGATTTGATATCAAAATACTACAAAAAGAAAGGCATTTAAAAAACTTTCATTTGACCAAAGTAAGAAATGAAATTATAGATTTGCTGCAAGATGATAACACCAGATCTTTGCATCAGATAGGCGTTTAGTTCTATCTGATGTTGTTTTTAAAATATTTACTGATCCCAGATAGACTCTAAAATATCTCTTTTTAAAATTCTAATCTTATTATCCTTCATTTCTATAATCCCAGTATCACATAAGATTTTTAGCTCTCGATAAAGAGATGGACGGGATACATTTAAGTGTTCGGCCCAAGATGTCTTAGAATGAATTAAACTAACACTGTCGGTATCATTGGCTTCTGTATTATAAAGCAGACAAAATGCTATTTTCTTTTGTATCGAAGAAAAAGAATACAATTCTAATTTTTTATTTAATAATACGACGGTGTTAGCAAGTGAACTTAAAATATTAGCATTAATGACATCATCTTTACAGAGTATTTCTATTACACTTTGTTTGTATATCAACAAAATATCAGTACTCTTTATTGCCAAGGCATCACAATGATAAGTAGGCTTTTTTGAAAAAATATCAGCTTCTCCAAAAACGTCGCCTTTTTTTCTATAAAAGACGTTTATGACTTTTTCAGCAATAATATTTTGCAATTCTATGCTGCCATTTAAAACGATGCCAATATAATTTGACGACTGATCTGTTCGGAATATTAATTCATTTTTCTTATAGTGGTTTATTTTATATTGCGTTTTCGACAAGATATTTTTTATCTCCGGTTTTTCTTTTCCTTCAAACAGAGGACAATCATACAAAACATCTAAATATTGATTCATTTTACTCTCTCCATAAAAACATTAGATTATTTAACATATTACTACAAGTCAAGTATACAATAAAAAGCATTGTGTGTAAATGAGAACCATTATTAATAAAAGATTACGGTCACTATATTTAAGAAATTTGCAAAGATGTAATAGCAGATACATTTTAATGTTATCAACCAGATTATAATAATATCAATAACAAATGAGAATGAAAATCATTATAATGAATTGAAGGAGGAAATGCAATGTATAACATAGGAATTGATATAGGATATTCATCCATAAAAGTCGTATTGTTAGACAGTGATCATGACATTAAATATGCAAAATACGTGTTGCATAAAGGCAATATTAAAGAGGTCTTAAAAGATATCTTTAATGAGTTATTAGAAAAGTATCCATCGGCTGAGATAAAATTTGGAGGCGCAACAGGCAGCGGCAGCAAGTTTTTTTCTAAAAATGGAGGAGTAGAACCGGTTAATGAAGTTGCAGCAATTGTAGAAGGCACTATTAAAACCAATCAAAATAGTGGATCCATTATTGAGATCGGCGGAGAAAGTGCAAAATATATCACTGGATTTAGTGGAAATGATAAATCAAGAATTGATATTTCAATGAACTCAAACTGTTCTGCAGGTACGGGGTCATTTTTAGAAGAGCAAATATCCAGATTAAATTTGAAACTAGAGGATTATTCTATATATGCGGGCAGAGCCAAATCAATACCACGAATAGCAGGCAGATGCAGTGTATTTGCTAAAACGGATATTACACACCATCAACAAGAAGGTGTTGCTATAGAAGATATTTTATTGGGGCTTGCTTATGCTGTCATTAAAAACTACAAAGGTGCAGTTATGAAGAAACTGCCAATGAAAAAGCCCATATTATTTGTTGGGGGCGTAGCGCATAATCAGGGCATTATTACAGCTTTAAAGGATGTACTGAAATTAAATGATGAGGAATTGATCATACCGGATAATTTTAGCTGTATTTCAGCTGTGGGAGCAGCTATGATTGCAGGAACAAATCAAATAGAAATTAATTTGGAAAAGTTATTATCCGGTTTAGAAGAGCAAAATAAGATTTACGAAGAAGATGAGAGTCATATCACATTACCTGAGTTAAAACCCTTTGGTAACAATGATAGTTTGGATAAGCATGTTTGCGAATCTTCTAATAATAATGATAATCATTTAGATTGTTATTTAGGTGTTGATGTAGGGTCAACCAGTACGAATTTAGTGCTTATGGATGAAAATAATGAGATTGTAAGTTATCGGTACTTAAAAACATTAGGAGATCCTGTAAAAGCAGTAAGAAAAGGACTAAAAGAATTAAAAGAGGAACTTGGAGAAAGGGTAAATGTAATAGGGGCTTGCACAACTGGTTCCGGTAGATATATGCTGGGTAAGCTTATTGGAGCGGATGTTATTAAAGATGAAATCTCAGCTCAGGCAAAAGCAGCTGTGACCATAGACCCCAGTGTGGATACGATATTTGAAATCGGCGGGCAAGATTCTAAATATATTAGTATTGAAGAGGGTGTTGTAAGAGATTTTCAGATGAATAAAATTTGTGCGGCAGGAACCGGCTCGTTTATTGAGGAGCAGTCAAAAAAGTTTAATATACCCATCCATAATTTTGGTGAAATTGCTCTAAATAGTCATCATCCAATTCATTTAGGTGAGAGATGTACGGTTTTTATTGAAACCAGTATAGCGTCCTATCTGTCTAGAGGTGCTAAGATTGAGAATATAGCTTCCGGGTTGTGCTATTCCATTGCTAAAAATTATCTTGATCGAGTCGTTGGGCAGAAGAAAGTTGGAAACAAAATATTTTTTCAAGGCGGGGTTGCCTATAATCAAGGTGTTATAAATGCTTTCAGAGCACTGACCCAAAAAGATATATATGTTCCGCCATTCTTTAGCGTAACGGGTGCTTATGGTGCTGCCATTTTGGCAAAAGAGGAAATAGGCGCTGAGAAGACAAGATTTAAGGGTTTTGATTTTGAAATAGAAGATGAGCAGGGTGAAGAAAATAATGTTAAGAAACTGCAATCAGGTCATGAATCATCCTACAACAAAAAAGTAAATGAAATAATATTTGAAGGATATGATGGTTCTCTGGATGATAAAAAACAGACCGTAGGGATACCAAGAGCGTTATTTACTTTTGGCATGTTTCCAATGTTTAATGTGATCTTTAAAGAGTTAGGGTTTAATGTATTGTTATCAGATCCAACCAATGAAGCAACCATTCGATTAGCTCAGGAGCATTCTCTGGATGAAACCTGCTATCCGGTTAAGTTAATCAATGGTCATGTAGCAGAATTGGTTGAAAAAAAGGTTGACTATATATTTTTCCCGGATCTATATAATGTAGACCATCCGGGGTCCCATACTAGGCAGAACTATGGTTGTGCGTATATGCAGCTGGCTTTTAAAGTGGTTAACCAAGCTATGGAACTGGAAAAGAAAGGGATAGGATTATTAGCACCTACTATAGCTTTTGGTTTGGGTAAAGAATTTATGAAAGAAAGCTTTTCAAAATTAGGAAAACAACTTGGGAAAGAACCTCATGAAATTAACCTTGCACTTCAAAAAGGAATGAAAGCTGTTTTGGATTTTGAAGAAAGACTTGAAGAAAATGGGAAAGAAGTTATAAAAGGGCTGAAGTCTGATGAGAAGGTATTTGTTCTTATTTCTAAAATATACGGAGTAGCAGATCCTGTATTGAACTTAGGAATCCCTGAGAAGCTTAAAGAAATGGGGTATAAGGCGATACCATTTTATAATTTGCCGGAAGGTGATATTTCTAAAGAATACCCGAATATGTTCTGGCCTTTTGACCAACATATATTAGAGCCGGCACAATTGATTAAAGAACATCCTAATCTATATGGGATTTTTCTTTCACATCATGGTTGCGGTCCGGATTCAGTTGTATCCCATTATTTTAGAGAAGAAATGGGTGGAAAGCCCTATCTGCATATCGAGGTGGATGAGCACTCTTCAGGTGTAGGCGTTATGACAAGGGTTGAAGCTTTTGTAAACAGTTTGAAAGAAAAAGAGACTCAAAAAGCGGAGGCTTTGGAAGTTTATTCAAACCGTGTGGTTCATAACAAAGTCAATATAAAAAATGACTTAAATGATTTGGAAGCTGGGACGATACTTTATTTACCATATATGTACCCTTACTCGGACATCTTCAAAGAAATACTCATTCAAAAAGGGATAAATGCAAAAGTTTTATCTAAAACAACTAAAGCTTCTGTTGAAGCAGGAAGAAAATTCACAATAACCGAAGAATACTTTTCCCTAACAGCCCTATTAGGAGATATTTTTAAGGAACTCAATGGTTTGGATGATAGCCAAAATAATGCAGCTTTTATTATTCCAAAAACAGAAGGTGCAGAAGTAGAAGGGCAATATAATCGTTTTATAAGAACAAAACTGGATGAAGAAGGATTTGAAAATGTAAATATTGTTGCACCTTTTATAGAAGACGTAGTTTACAAAGATCAAGAAGATATTCGACTGATTAATTTAGCCTTACTGGCTGGAGATATGGTAAGAATTGCCCATAAAGATCATCGAAAAAAACACTTAGACACAATTCTTGATTTTATTAAAACCAATTGTTTTGAAATAACCAATCTTAAAAGAATTGCTGAGGAAATAAGAGAGGAGCTAGAAAAAATAAAAGATAAAAAGAAAGTTTTTGCAATAGGAGAATCCCAAATTTTATATAATGACTTTTTAAATAACAATACTTTTAAGGACATTGAAAATGACGGAAATAGAGTGGTTTATTCTCCTCTTAGCGAGGCAATGTGGCTGCTATGGAGAGATTATTTAGATCAAAATGAGTATGATAATAATAATGTTGATACATTAAGACAAAATCTGGATGTATTTAAAAAGGATATGAATAGTATATCCGAAAGCTTAGGGCATGAGAGTCCTTTTGAAGAAGAGTTAGAACATTTAAAGACCACTGCCGATGCAACGGTAGGATATTATGCCGGCGCAAATGGCAGGTACAGGGCATCTAAAATATTAGGGGATTTAGAGGGAATGGATGGTATTATAACGGTTGCTTCTATGTATGAAAATACGGGAATCGTATTAAATATACTACATGAAAGATTTGAAAAGAGTCATTCAAAGCCAATTTTAAATTTAACGTTTGATGGAAATAAAAATGAAAATGATAAAACAAAAATTCAATCTTTTATGTATTACCTTTAGGAGGTCGATACAATGATGAATGGTGACGCATTAAACAGCTATGAATTTTATAGTGTTTTTAGAGAAAAGGGATTTAAACTGACGATTCAGAGGAAAATGGTTTTGGATGTTATTTTGGAAAATTATGAAGAACATTTAACCTGTGAAGAAATCTATCATAAAGTCAAAGAGAATTGCCCAAGTATTGGATTAGCAACTATTTATAGGACAGTAGCAATGTTAGAGGAAATAGGATTGATTCAGAGCATGTATTTAAATAATGACTGCACCAGATATCAATTGAAGGACCCGACAGAAGAGCATAACCATCATCACCTTATTTGTGAAAGTTGTGGTGCAATCATTGATATGAATGATGATTTACTGGAGCCTTTGGAAAAAAAGGTTTTTTCTCAAAAAGGTTTTACTGTAAATAATCATAGAGTGCAATTCTTTGGACGTTGTAGGAAGTGCCGTGAAAAATCAGAACAAAAAAGCATGATAAAATTACAAAATAATAAAGAGGAATAAGAAAATGGAAACATATAAAAATATATTGGAAATTAAAAATCTTTGTGTGGAGGCGGATGGGAAGGAATTGCTGCATGATTTAAGCTTAACCATTCCAGTTGGTGAGGTGCATGCTTTGCTGGGATTAAATGGAAGCGGAAAGACATCATTGATGATGACCATTATGGGATTTCCTAGGTACCAAGTCACAAAAGGGCAAATCCTTTTTAAAGGAAAAGAGATTACGAACCTCAACATCACTGAAAGGGCCAGATTGGGGATCGGTATTGCCCAACAGCGTCCTCCAACAATCAACGGTGTAAAACTACGCCACATTCTTGACTATGCCGTTATGAACGAGCCAAGATATATCCATGAGATGCCGGCTATGATTAAAACTGCCGGCATGGAAAAGTTTCTGGATCGCGATATTAATAATGGGTTATCCGGCGGCGAAATAAAACGTGCTGAGCTATTGCAGCTGCTAGCGACACAACCCGGATTCAGTATGATGGATGAGCCGGATTCCGGTACAGATCTAGAATCCATTGAGATTATAGGTAAGTTACTCAACATGCTTTTTTCCAGGGATGTATGCCATCCGGCTAAGCGAAGGGCAGGGCTTATTGTCACCCATAATGGTAACATTTTTGACTACGTTCATGTGGATAAAGCACATATTATGTTAAATGGTCAGATAGGGTGCTCCGGAAATCCTCACATTATCTTCAATACCATTAAAAAATATGGATATGAAGAATGTATTCACTGCATGAAGGAAGGAGTTTTATAGCTTATGAAAGCATATAATATAATGGATCAAATCAATGAGAAAATATCTAACTGGGAGCAATTTTCTACTATTTCGGATAACTTTTCATCTAATGTACTTTCTTTAGATCAAATGGGTACAACAGATGTGGCTGCGCTGGCAGAGGTAGGCGTATTTGTCAAAGAGAATAATAGGTCGGGAACGATTATTGTGCGGGATAATGATCCCTATTGTGTTCAAAACGATACTGAAGGCTTGGAAATGATGCCAATAGCAACAGCTTTAGATCAGTATGACTGGCTTAGGGATAAGTATTATTGGAAAGCGGTTCCCATGGATATTGATAAAATTACGACGCAATATGCCGGTAAAATTCAGCCACAAGGTTCTTTTATTCGAGTTAGAAGAGGTGCTAAGGTGACGCTTCCTTGTCAAGCAGCGTTTTACATGACAACTGAGAATATGACTCAGATGGTGCATAATGTGGTGATTGTTGAAGAAAACGCTGAACTGAACCTTATTACCGGCTGTGTGACACAGAATAATGTTAATTCAGGTCTGCATATTTCTGTGGACGAACAGTATATTGAGAAAAATGGAAAATTAACAAGTACTATGGTTCACAGCTGGGGTTCGGATGTGATCGTCCACCCTTGCTCAGGCATTATTGTGGAAGATGGGGGAAGGTATGAAAGCAATTATATTTCTCTGAGATCGCCTAAAAGCATTCGTAGTTATCCCAAGACTTGGCTTAACGGAAAAGGCGCCTCAGCTAAATTCCTCAGTATTGTTCTTGGTTCGACAGATTCGATGCTTGATATGGGGGGAGATATATACTTAAATGCTGAAGATACCAGCGCAGAACTCGCCCATAGGGGCGTATGTATTGGAAGCCGGATGTATCAAAATGGCTTAATGGTTGGAAATGCTCCCTGTAAAGCACATGTGGATTGTGCCGGTATGTTGTTGGATACAGAAGAGAATGGCTTCATTGAGTCTGTACCGGGGATCAGAGCTTTGCACCCGGATGCCCAGATCAGTCATGAAGCCAGTATTGGCAAAATTTCACCGGAGCAGGTAGAATACTTACAATCACGTGGAATGAGTGAAGATGAAGCCATTTCTTTACTGATTAGAGGTTTTTTGGACGTAGATATAGAGGGTCTGGGTACGGAACTGGATGCGCGTATTAATGAAATTATCAACCTCGGTGGACATGGTGCTTAGATAAATGATAGGGAGATTCGAAAGAGTCTCCTTTTATAATATCTTATTGAAAGTATTGAATGGTAAAATCAAATAGGGTATTCTATAATATGAAGTAATAAATTGAGCCCAGATTATTCACGGAAACTACTAAAAAGGTACAAGTATTTTGGAGTTTATCGATTCTATAATTTTTTTGCTGTACTTGGTTAGTACAGGAGAAAAATTATGGGAGCGAGAAAACCAAAAGACGCAGTAGATTTTTGTAGTTTATCGTGAATAATCTGGGCTAACCGTGGAAGGAGAATTATTTTGACTCATATATATGAAAACCCGTTAATTACCAGATATACTAGTAAAGAGATGGCGTCTGTTTTTTCATCCGATGAAAAGTTTAGAATGTGGAGAACCATTTGGATTGCATTGGCAGAGTCTGAAAAAGAGTTGGGTCTTAACATAACGGATGAGCAAATTGAAGAGATGAAAAAGTTTAGAGAGGACATCAATTATGAAGAAGCAAGAAAGCGTGAGAAAGAAGTGCGTCATGATGTTATGGCCCATGTTTATGCTTATGGACTTCAATGCCCAAAGGCGAAACCAATTATTCATCTAGGCGCCACCAGTGCTTTTGTAGGGGACAATACGGACATAATCATCATTAAAAAGGCCCTGGATATATTAAGAAAGAAAATGGTTAATTTATTATACCAATTAAGCCTTTTTGCTGAAGAATATAAAGCCTTGCCTACATTAGGGTTTACACATTTTCAGCCGGCTCAGCTGACCACAGTGGGTAAAAGAGCGACACTGTGGATGATGGATTTTCTGTTAGACTTTGAAGAGCTTGAGTATCTCATTAAGGGTCTTTCATTAAGAGGTGTAAAGGGGACTACAGGGACACAAGCAAGCTTCTTAAACCTATTTGAAGGGGATCATGAAAAGGTAAAAGAGCTGGACAAGCTGGTTGTAAACAAATTAGGTTTTGAAAGATCTATTCCGGTTTCCGGTCAGACATATAGCAGAAAGATTGATTATAAAGTGCTCTCTGTGTTAAGCGGTATTGCTCAGAGCGTACATAAGATGACCAATGATGTTCGTTTACTGCAACATTTAAAAGAAGTAGAGGAGCCTTTTGAAAAGAATCAGATTGGTTCATCTGCTATGGCATATAAGAGAAACCCAATGAGAAGTGAGCGTGCGGCTTCTTTAGCAAGATATATTATCAGTGCAACCACCAACACGGCCATGACATCATCCACACAATGGTTTGAAAGGACCTTAGATGATTCCGCAAATAGACGGATTGCTATTCCGGAAAGCTTTATGGCAACAGATGCTATTTTAGATATATGTATCAATATTTCCAGCGGAATGGTAGTGCATGACAAAGTGATTCATCAACATATTATGAATGAACTGCCCTTTATGGCTACAGAAAACATTATTATGGAGTCCGTGAAAAAAGGCGGAGACCGACAAGAGCTGCATGAAAGCATTCGACAGCATTCTATGGAGTCCTCCAAAAGAGTTAAGAATGAAGGTTTGGATAACGATTTATTATCAAGGATTGCACAAGATGATACCTTTAATCTTACAGGTGATGATATTGAGCAGCTTATGGCACCGGAATTGTTCATCGGGAGATCAAAAGAGCAAGTGGATGATTTTATACATGACCATATTAAGCCGATTTTATCAAGGTATAAGGATGATTTAGGTATAGAAATAGAGTTAAATGTATAAAGAATAAAGTGACGAATGCGTGAATAGAGGAAAGATCATGATAAATGAAATAATTGCTAAAAGTAAAAAAATTCTAATTAAAATTGGAAGCAATACTTTATCCGATTCAGAGGGACATGTTAATAAGAAAATATTACAAAACATTGGTGAGCAGATTCATCATTTAATAAAATTAGATAAGCAAGTAGTGATTGTATCCTCAGGGGCTAAAATAGCTGGTATAGCTGCCATAAATAAGTGGAGAAGAAAAGAAGATATGCATTATAAACAAGCTTTATGTGCCATTGGACAAGTGGAACTGATGAATGCTTATCAGGATGTATTTAGAGAATTTGATCTTCATATTGGTCAAATGCTTTTAACACGAGATGATTTTAATGAACAGAACAGAACGCTTAATATGAGAAATACGATATTTACTTTAATCGATGAAGGGGTTATACCTATTGTTAATGAAAATGATACGGTCAGTGTAGAGGAACTTAAAATAGGTGATAATGATACATTGGCTGCATTAACGGCTAGTTTATGGAATGCAGATTTAATGGTAATGATGAGCGATATCGATGGTGTTTATAATAAAAACCCCAAGACTTTTAAAGATGCAAAATTAATTGAGAAAATTGACCATATTGAAGACTTGATGGCAAATATTGATATGCAGGGTACCAGCGATTTTGGAACAGGGGGCATTGCTACAAAAATAGAAGCTGCCAAACGTGTTAAAGAATATGGCATACCTATGATTCTAACGAATGGAAAGAAAAGGGATATATTAAAAAAGTTACTTCAAAATGAGGAAAAAGCAACCTTATTTAGAGCGAGGTGAACAATATGAAAATAGGATTTATTGGAACGGGAAATATGGGATCTGCTATTGTAGAAGGATATATTAAGAAATATCCTGATGAAAAAACGAATGTATTCGTTTTTGATAAAGATACTCAAAGATCAAAAAAATTAGTGCACACTTATGATATACAATACTGTGATTCCATTGAACAAATTATGGCTAACAGTGAGGCTGTTATTTTAGCTGTAAAACCAAATATATATGGCTATGTGCTTGAGGATATTGAGAAATATGCCAGTGATCAGCATATTGTGGTATCGATTGCGGCAGGTGTATCCATTGCATTTATGGAAAGCTTTTTCAAAGGACCTATTAAAATTGTCAGAACCATGCCAAATACGCCGGCGCTTGTGAGTGAAGGCATGACTGCATTGTCAAGGAACGCCCATATTTTAGATCACGAATTCCAGAGAGTTATTGATATTTTTAAAGCTGTTGGGAAGACTGAGATTATTGATGAAAAATTGATGGATGTCGTTCCCGGTATAAGTGGAAGCAGTCCGGCGTATGTTTACATGCTGATTGAAGCATTGGCAGATGGTGCGGTGCTTCATGGTATGCCAAGAAATCAAGCTTATCAAATGGGCGCACAAGCTGTCTTAGGTGCAGCTAAGATGGTGTTAGAGACCTCAAAGCATCCCGGTGATTTAAAGGACATGGTATGTTCTCCTGGAGGGTCAACCATTGAGGCTGTTGCAAAGCTGGAAGAAAAGGGTATGAGAAGTGCTGTTATTGAGGCGGTTAATGTTTGTACTGAAAAATGTAAAAGAATGAATGAATAGGAGCATCAATAAATGGTTTATCATGAGAAAACAACAAAAAGTAGGAAAGTTTATGAAGGCAATATTATTACTTTGAGGTTGGACCATATTCGGACAAAGCAAGGTGGAGAATCTTTAAGAGAAATTGTGGAACATCCCGGAGGTGTAGCGATTGTTGCATTGACAGATGATCATAAGGTGATATTAGTGAAGCAATTTAGAAAACCGGCTGAAGACGTGTTACTTGAAATACCTGCCGGAAAAATTGAAAAAGGTGAAGACCCTGAGCATACTGCAGTACGGGAATTAAAAGAGGAAACCGGATATACAGCTTCGGAAATGGAGCATTTGATGACTTTTTACTCGTCACCAGGATTTTCAACAGAAAAAATATATTTATACCTAGCTAAAAATTTAGTACCCGGTGAACCATCGCCAGATGAAAATGAACACGTAGAAGTGATGTCGTATCCCTTAGATGAGCTTTTTCAGATGATAGACCAAGGTGAACTGATTGATGGGAAAAGCATTACAGGCATACAAGCCCTTCAAAGAAAACTTAATATATAAAAAAGTATTGATAAAACTCTGTAGGATTGAAATCTTGCAGAGTTTTTTGATGGTTCTCTTTAAATTTTTTATTGGACAAATAGTAATAAAACGATTATTCAAAACATATTTTTAAATATAAAAAGTAAACCAAGCTGTGTATTAAAAATCCATTGAAAGGAATGGAATACGTATGAGAAATAAGGGGAAAGATTTTTTTTCTAGTTATTTTGGAAAAAACGGTATGAGTTTATGGATAGCCATATTTTTTTTGATTTTAGGAATATCTATAGGTGCTTTTGCTGAAAAAATGATGAGCATATCACAGAAAAATGATTTGTTGATGTTTGTTGATTCTTATTTTAATGTTATGCACCTTGAGAATATTTCAAAGTCACAAATTTTTATTCAATCCCTAGTGAATAACTATAAAATCCTAATTATTATTCTATTGTCCGGTGCTACAGTTATTGGCTTCCCTATAGCGTTAATTGCGTTAACCTTTAAAGGGATAACTGTAGGATTTGCTGCTGCATTTTTCATGGAAGAGATGAAAATAAAAGGTTTATTCATAACCATTTCTTCAATTCTACCTCAGAACCTTGTATTTGTTCCGGTACTGGTCATGGCAGTATCCGTAGCATTAGGGTTTTCAAGCAAAATACTGTTACGAAAGGGTAATACAGGCAACAATAAAGGATATATTTATCAGCTATCAACGTATTTAATTGTGTTCATGATATTGGGCGGTATCTATTTTGTTGGGTGTCTGATAGAAACATATATATCCCCAGCCTTAATAAAGATGATTGTATCTGTATAAAAAAGGTACGAACAGGTTGGTTAAAAGGGTATAATCTCCTATAGGTTAAAAAAATTCAAGAAAATTATGCTAATTATATTAAATTATTGTATAATGAATTATTATAGTATGTTTTATTAGGTGGTATGTTTACATACCACCTAATAAAGTAAAATAGGAGAAGTTAAGATGGATAATGTGTTGAATCATTATATGGAATATCTGACAGTGGATAAGGAAACTTCAGAAAATACCCTTAACGCATATAAAAGAGATATTACTAAGTTTCTTGATTTTTTAAAAGAAAAACAAATCAATGAATTGGAAGAAATCAATAAAACTACTGTCATTACATATATTTTAAAATTAAAAGATATGGGACGAGCTTCCTCCACCATATCAAGAAATATTGCTTCTATTCGTTCGTTCTGCAATTATTTAATTTTAAAAGGTATTTTAAAAAGTGATCCAACCATAGGGATTGATTCTCCTAGCATGCCTAAAAAAATGCCTGATTATTTATTAGAAGAAGAGATAGAACTTCTTTTAGAGCAGCCCAATGATTCCATTAAAGGGAAACGAGATAAAGCTATTTTGGAAGTTTTGTATGCTACAGGCGTAAGAGTATCAGAATTAATTGATCTAACCATAGAAGATGTGAACTTGAAAATGGGATTTGTTTCTTGTAATGGAGAACATGGTAAAGCGAGAATTATTCCTTTGGGAAATATATCAAAGGAAGCCCTTATTCGATATACCAATGAGAGCAGAATAAATTTAATTAAAAATCCGGATGAAAAAGCACTTTTTGTCAATTATAATGGAGAGAAATTGAGTCGGCAAGGGTTATGGAAAATAATTAAATACTATACCAATAAGGCTAAAATAGATAAGCAGATCACGCCTCAGATTTTAAGACACTCTTTTGCCGTCCATCTTGTACAAAATGGTGCAGACTTAAAATCAGTTCAAGAATTATTAGGACATTCAGATATCTCTACAACCCAAATATATTCGGAGCTGATTAAAAATAGAATCAAAGAAGTCTACGATCGAGCTCACCCGAGAGCATGAGAATATAATTAATTATTAATTTTTAAAATTAGGTTGGTGATAAGATGAAAAAAAGAGTGGTTATAATTGTTTTAGACAGCATGGGAATAGGTGCTCTGCCTGATGCTGAAAAATTTGGGGATAAAGGCGCAAATACATTGGGGCATATTTTTGAAGCCAATGGTGCTTTAAACATTCCTAACTTGTCAGGGATAGGAATAGGAAATATTGAAGGTGTTACTTTTATTCCTTCGGCAGCTGATCCTACAGGTGCCTTTGGACGATCCAAGGAAATGTCAGATGGGAAAGATACGACTACCGGGCATTGGGAGATGATGGGACTTTATATCCAAACACCTTTTAAAACATTTCCAAAAGGATTTCCGACAAATTTTATTCATGAATTTGAGGAAAAAGTAGGCCGAAAAACAATGGGGAATTATCCTGCATCAGGGACAGAAATTATTAAAGAACTAGGTGAAGAACACATTAAAACAGGTGATCTAATCGTTTATACATCGGCAGATAGTGTATTTCAAATTGCAGCCCACGAAGATGTGGTACCCATTGATGAACTTTATGATATTTGCAGCACGGCAAGGGAGATGTTGATTGGCGACCTTCAAGTTGCAAGAGTTATAGCACGACCCTTTATTGGTGAAAATGGAAATTATACAAGAACTTCTAATAGAAAAGATTTTTCTATTTCCCCCTTTGAGGATACGGTATTGGATCATATTAAGAAAAAAGGTTTAGAAGTGTATGCTGTCGGTAAGATAGAAGATATTTTTAATGGTCAAGGCATTACCAAGGCAGTACATACAAAAGATAATATGGATGGCGTGGATCAAACCATAGTTGCTTTAAAAGAAGATTTTTCGGGACTTATTTTCACAAATTTGGTGGATTTTGATTCTAAATATGGCCACAGAAGGGACCCTAAAGGTTATAAAGAGGCAATCGAAGCTTTTGATAAAAGGCTTCCTGAAATCATTAACCATCTAAAAGAAGACGATATTTTAATATTAACTGCCGACCATGGTAACGATCCCACTCATACAGGAACGGACCATACTAGGGAATATATTCCGGTTCTTGTTTATGGCAAGCATGTTCAAAGGGATGTCAATTTAGGTACATTGGATTCCTTTGCTGATATTGGTGCGACTACAGCAGATATTTTAGGTGCAGAAAGAACGCGTCATGGAAAAAGCTTTAAAGAACAAATATTAAAGTGAGATGGTGAGTTAATATGACAATGTATGATATTATTTATAAAAAACGTGAAGGCGGCATGCTGACTAAAGAAGAAATTACTTTTTTTGTAAATGGTTATACTAAGGGTGATATTCCAGACTACCAAGCTTCTGCATTGCTTATGGCAATTCATTTTAAAGGTTTGTCCAAAGAAGAGACCTTTCTTTTAACAGATGCTATGGTTCATTCCGGTGATAGGATTGATCTCTCTTCCATTAAAGGTGTTAAGGTAGACAAACACAGCACCGGAGGAGTAGGTGATAAAACGACTTTGATTGTAGGACCTTTAGCGGCGTCTTGTGGTGTGCCTATTGCTAAAATGTCCGGAAGAGGATTAGGTTTTACAGGTGGGACTATAGACAAACTAGAATCAATACCGGGTTTTAGGACTTCTATGGCGCCCAATGAATTTACGGATCATGTTAATAAAACGGGGATAGCAATAATTGGGCAAACAGCCCATGTAGCACCTGCAGATAAGAAACTTTATGCCTTAAGAGATGTTACGGCAACGGTTGACAATATGGGACTAATATCCGGCAGCATCATGAGCAAAAAGTTAGCGGCAGGAAGTGATGCCATTGTACTGGATGTCAAATGCGGCAGCGGTGCTTTTATGAAAGATTTAGATCAAGCACTGGAATTGGCCCGGTATATGGTTGAAATTGGATATTCGGCAGGTAAAAAAACAGCTGCTTTTATAACGGATATGGACCAGCCTCTTGGCTGTGCAGTAGGAAATGCATTGGAAGTTAAAGAAGCTATTGAAGTATTAAAAGGTGATGGTCCAAAAGATATAACGGAATTATCCATAGAAATTGCTGCTTATATGGTATTGCTGGGTGGTTTGGCCGATACCCATGAAGAAGCAGTGTCATTAGTTACAAGTCAACTAAAAAATCTAAAAGGTTTAGAAAAATTTCAACAATTTGTAGTGGCTCAAGGAGGAAATGGACAGATCACAGAAGATTTGAGCTTATTACCCAGTGCCAATATTTATGAAGTCATATCCGGTGAAAAAGGATATGTAGAAAGAATAAAAACGGATGATATTGGTAAAGCGGCTTTAGTGCTAGGCGCTGGGCGTCAAAAGAAAAGTGATGCCATTGATCTGTCTGCTGGAATTGTTTTAAAGAAAAAAATTGGAGATACAGTTGCAAAAGGTGAAGTAATGGCACATATTCATTGCAACCATGAAACCAAAATATCTGAAGCAGAAAATATAGTAAAGAATGCATATTCTGTCAATAAAAAGATAAAAAAAGACCAACTGCTTATAAAAGCATTGGTTACAAAAGAAAATGTGAAAAAATACTAATATTGCCTAATAGTACAGCCTCTTTTTTTGCATAACGCAATAATGTTGCGAAGAAAATAAAAAGAAAAGGAGGCTATTAAAATGTATAAAAAAATGATTGCTCAAGTATTCATTTTTCTATTGATTTTTTCTCTTTTACCTAATCCTGTAATGGCTCAGAATGAATTTGATATAAATGCAAAATCTGCCATTCTTATTGATGCAAAAAGTGGACAAATCATTTATGAAAAAAATCCTCATGAAAAATTACCGCCTGCCAGTGTTACAAAAGTTATGACCATGTTACTTACAATGGAAGCATTAGAGAACAAACAAATTGCTTTAACAGATATGGTGACCATTAGTGCAAGAGCATCTAGTATGGGCGGCAGCCAATTATATATGGAACCCGGTGAGCAGCAAACTGTAGAAACCTTGCTAAAAGGAATTGCCGTTTGTTCTGCAAATGATGCATGTGTTGCTATAGGTGAATATATAACTGGTTCTGAAGAATTGTTTGTTAATCGTATGAATGAACGAGCAGCAGAATTAGGTATGGAGAATACAAACTTTGTTAATACCAATGGATTACCTGCCGAAGGGCATTATACAAGTGCCTATGATATTTCACTAATGTCAAGAGAACTGCTCAAGCATCCTAAGATTCATGAGTATCTTACCATATGGATGGATACGGTAACGGTTGGTAAACCTTCAAGAAAAGATAAGACGGACATTGGAATTACTAATACCAATCGTCTTGTAAAAACTTATCCCGGAGCCAATGGCATCAAAACAGGATATACCAGAGAAGCAGGATATTGCTTATCAGCTTCAGCAACAAAGGGAAATATGACTTTAATATCTGTTGTATTGGGAAGTCCTTCAACTAAGGTTCGATTTGCGGAATCTGCTAAATTATTAGACTTTGGATTTGCGGCCTATGATAGTATCCATATGGCTTCAAAAAATCAAGTGATGGGAAAAGTAAGGGTTGATAAAGGGAAATTAGATTATGTCAATGCTATAGCAGAGGAGAACATTAGTGTTTTAGTTAAGAAAGATGAAAAACAATCCATCAGAAAAGAAATAAATTTAGCTGAAAATGTTCACGCACCTGTTAAAAAAGGTGATATTATAGGGGAGTTGGTTGTCTATAAAGATGATCAAGTGCATAAAACATATCCATTAGTATGCGAAAAGGATATTGAAAAAGCAGGAATATTTTCTCTATACTTTAAAATATTTAAAAATATAGTTTAAAAATTATTTGGAATTTTGTATGGGTTATACAAAATTCTTTTTTTATGCAATAAATATAATTAATGCATAATTAATATGGTATAATAGCGAAAGGTACAGGATACCAGTTAAAAGGGTAGGAGTTAGATAGATGGCTTATAATATTAAGTTAGAGGTTTTTGAGGGTCCGTTTGATTTATTAGTATATTTAATTGAAAAATCTCAAATGGATATTTATGATATTCCCATATCAAAAATAACAAAACAATATATCGATTATATTGAAATGATGCAAAATTTAAATTTAGAGGTTGTAAGTGAATTTCTTGTCTTAGCTGCCACGCTCATTGAGATTAAATCTAAAATGCTGTTGCCGGCCAATAAAAAGTTAAATATGGCAGAAGAGGAACAAGAAGATCCTCGGTCTGAATTGATTCAAAAAATTCTAGAATACAAAAAATTTAAGAACGTTGCAAATATGTTACAAGAAAATGAAGAAAAAAGCAGTAAAATTTTTCGTAAAGTTCAAGAGGATTTCGGTTTATATTCTCAAGAAGAATACATAGAATATATAGATGTTGATATAGATCAATTTGTTAATGCATTTAATACATTTCTTAAAAAGAGAAAAAAAATATACGACATACAAAAAAAATATACTGAAAAGATCCAAGGAGAAAGAATTAGCCTTGAAGATAAGATAACACAAATTAAAGAGTCTTTTGAAAATGCTTCTAAGCTGGATTTTTCAAATTTGATTCAAGATTTTTATGATAAATATGAGGTCATTGTCACCTTTTCTGCCATGTTGGAATTAATCAGGCAAAAATATATTAAAGTTCAACAAAGTGTCAATTTTGGTACGATTATTTTGACAAAGAATAAAGGAGCAGCATAATGGAGGATAATAAGACAATAAAATCCATATTAGAGTCAATGATGTTTGTTTGGGGAGAACCTTTGGATTATAAAATGGCAGCTGAGATTCTTGAGATGGATAAGAAACTTATTTATGATTGTTTTTTAGAATTAAAACATGAATATGGTGCTCAAAATAGAGGCGTTTTAATTCAAGAGACCAATAAAAAATTTCAGTTTTGTACTAATATTGAAAATTATTCTTACTTGGAAAAACTATGCACGCCGGTAAAAGAAAGAAAGCTTTCTCAAGCTGCTTTAGAGGTTTTAGCAATTATTGCATATAAACAACCCATCACTAAAGCAGAAATCGATGTCATCAGGGGTGTTAAAAGTGTTCGAGCTCTCGAAGGACTTATATTGAGAGGGTTTATTGAAGAAAAAGGCCGAGATGATAAGATTGGTAAACCAATATTATATGGAACTACTGATTTTTTCCTTAACAAATTTGGCTTTAAAAATCTAAATGATTTACCAATAATTGATGAAATTGAAGATGTTATTATGAAGGAAGAAGAAGCACAACAAATGATGCTGCAATTGGAAGAAGCGTAAAATCGCTTCTTTCTTTTTTTATTAAAATTATTCATATGAATGAACATTTTTTAAATTACTAATATATGAAAAAGTTAGTAGACATATCTGAAAAAACCGAGGCAAAAATAATAATAAATAGCTCACAAATTAAGGAGTGATTACTTTAAATGAAATTAATCAGCAGAATTCTTGTAATTATCATGATTTTGAACATTTTTATGCTTATAAGTTTTGCAGATCAAAGTCCATCTATATCAGCTCAAAGTGCTATTGTTATTGATGCAAGAACAGGAAGAGTTTTATATGAACATAATGCTAATAATAAGATGCCTATGGCAAGCACTACTAAGATAATGACAGCTTTGTTAGCCATTCAAAATAATAATCTGAATGATTTAGTAAAAGTTAAGCCAGAATCTACTAACATTGAAGGTTCTTCTATTTACTTAAAAGAAGGAGAAGTTATAAAACTGAAGGATTTATTGTATGGCCTAATGCTATGTTCAGGGAATGATGCAGCATGCGCTATTGCTCAACATGTAGGAGGAAATGTTGAACAGTTTGCTCAAATGATGAATAACAAAGTTACAGAATTGGGTTTAAATGATACTAATTTTATGAATCCCCATGGACTTAACAATCAAAATCATTTTACAACAGCTTATGATTTAGCTATGATTTCCAAAGAAGCAATGCAGCACAATACTTTTAAAAACGTTGTGGGTACAAAATTATGGATTGCCCAAAGAGAGGGAGACCGCTATAAATATTTTTATAATAAAAATAAGGTTATCTCACAATACGAATATGGAACCGGGATAAAAATAGGGTATACTAAAAGGTCCGGAAGATGCTTAGTCGCTTCTTCTAAAAAGGGAGAGTTGGAATTAATTTGTGTTGTTTTAAATGCGCCCAATTGGTTTAATGACTCGTATCGTTTAATGGATTATGTATTTAATAAATATAAACCCACTAAGATTATTGATGAAAATCAAATATTTAAAACCGTTCCGGTAAGAAATGGAACTAAAGAATATACAAAAATTATTGCACAACAAAAATCTATTTTACCTCTTACCGATAAAGAAAAGAAGCAGATATCTATTTTATATTCTGTTCAAGATTATTTAACAGCACCCGTAACAAGGAAGAATAAAATAGGAACCGCAAAGATTTATCTGGATGACCAATTGTTAGATTCCGTCAATATGATTACCCGAGAGGATATAGATTATAAGAAACTGAATATATTTCAGCAACTAAAGTGTTTAACAGTAGATAAAATCATAAAGAAAGATTGAAATCTTAATCTATGTATAAGACTCTTTAAACATAAAAAAATCCAGTACATTTTAATATAAAAAAACCTTCAAGTATGTTACTTGAGGGTTTTCATTGGATTGATTTGAGTTCCGTATTTTCTTACTTCAAAATGAAGATGATTCCCTGTACTGGTTCCTGTTCTTCCCATTTTAGCGATTTTTTCACCTTTTTTAACGGTATCACCTTTTTCAGCCAAAAGGGTACGATTATGTGCATATACAGTAACATATCCATAGCCATGGTCAATCATTATAGTCCGGCCATAACCATTTTTATAACCTGAATAAATCACTTTTCCGTTGCCGGCAGCATATATAAGTGTTCCAGAAGAGTTTGCAATATCAATACCGGTATGGAAATCTCTTTTTCTGGATATTGGATGAATACGATAACCAAATCTTGAAGATATTCTACCATATGTAGGCCACTTATCAGGATAACATGATAAATATGTTAATCGCTCTTCAACCTCTTCAATTAATAAATTCATTTCATCTATTTTACTATCCAATTGTGAATTTATTGTTTGAGCTTCTTGGACTTGTCCAAGAGTTGGATTTAAACTTTTTTGATTATTTTCCATTTGAAATTGAAAACTTCTGTCTGCAGAACGGCTAATTTCTACCATCCTATCTGTTGAGCTTGTCAACCCTGCTATGGTATCTTTAGCGTCCGTCAATCCTACCATAGAACGAATGTTATGATCTAGTTGGGATAGATAGACAATTCTTTCATCTATTTTTTCAAATTCTTGCTCTAAATTGTCAATACGAATTTTTTGCTTTTCTGTAGCATGCACCAGTGTGTTAGCACGGACTATTTTAGTTGTTAATAAAGAATATAAAGAAGTGGTTGTATCTGTCATAATAACCGAATAGATAGAAGTTGAAATTAAAACAAATATGAAAATATATACATAAAGTTTTTTAAATTTAATTTCAAAGAAAGGTTTTCCGTTATCGGGAACAAATATTAAAGAAAAATATTCAGAATAAAGTTTAATCAATTTAGCTTTAAGAGCATGTCTCATTAAAGACCTCCTAAGTTATCTACTTGTAGTTGTAATTTACTATAACTAAAAAAATCAACCTTCAAAAGTTAAGAGCAGTAATTGTTTTTTTTTCAGTTACCCACTTATGATTCCCAAAGGAAGATTTCATATAAACAAAAAGTTGCCATATTAATAGTAACATATTTCCAGGAAAAAAAATACCCTAATACTATAAATCTCAAAAAAAAAGATCAAGGAGGGAACGTTTTGAGTGGATCTTTTTTTGAATGTATAGATGCAGGAAGTGAAAATTGTCCATGCTACTTATCAGAAACAAACGATTGTATGACCTGCACTAGACTAAAAGGTTTGGGGTATTGCGATTGTAAATGGGTTGGTGTTTGTATATATAATGAGTTTATGTGGAATAACAAATCAGCTAAAAACCCAAGACTGGATATTGATGTGGAGATTGTCAGCAAGAAAATGTTTGGAGATCAAGTGATGGTATTGGTTTTACAAACCAATAAATATTTATCACAGAGGTTTAAATATCCCGGAACATATGTATTTATACGTCATTCCGAAGATATTGAAATGTATAATGTACCCATGTCTATCATGTATGTTGATACTATAAAGGATCAGATTCATATTGCAGTTAAAGTAATTTCAGCAAAAACCAAGCGACTATTGGAGGCTAAAACAAAATTAAAATTAAGAGGGCCGTATCGAAATGGAATATTAGGGCTAAAGCATATAGAAAATGCTGTGGAAGGTAATATGCTGGTATTGAGCAGGAGTATGGGTGTAGCACCGGCAATAAAACTTGTCAAATATTATAATTCGAAAAGTAGTATTGATTTTGTTGCTGATATAAACAGGCTGGAATGTAATTTTATAGAACCATATTTAAATGATACTAAGGCAAATGTTCACTATATGAATTTTAAAGACTCTCAAGATCTTGATCTTATAAAGTCAATGGTTAATAAAAAGGATTATGATGCAATTGTAATATTTACTTCAGACAAATATATTACTATTTTTGATGAATTATTAAAATCTATTAACTACAAAAAAGATTATGCGGTTATTAATAATTTTAATATGTGCTGCGGTGAGGGAATCTGTGGTGCTTGCTCATATATGACAGAAAACGGTAAAGTCATTAAAATGTGTAAATGTCAAATGAAAGGAAAAGAAGTTGTAAAAAGGAGGCCAATACATGTATAAGGTTGTAATTATTGGTGCAGGATGGGCAGGATGTGCAGCAGCTGTTACTGCAAAAAAAGCCGGTGCTGAAGTCACCCTATTAGAAAGAACAGATATGATATTGGGTTTAGGCAATGTTGGCGGCATAATGAGAAACAACGGAAGATTTACTGCAGCAGAGGAAAATATCCAGCTGGGTGCCGGAGATTTATTTCAAATAACAGATAAATTGTCCAGACATATCAACATCGATTTTCCCGGCCATAAGCATGCCAGTTTGTATGATGTTTCTAAAATAGAAGCATATGTTAAGAAATACCTTAAAGAAATGGGAATTAATATCGTAACATTAGCAAGAGTGGTTGATGTAGAAAAAGAAGGTAATTCTATTAGCAGTGTTATACTATCAGACGATACTAAAGTAAGCGGAGATGCTTTTGTAGAATGCACAGGCTCAACAGGTCCTATGGGAAACTGCTTAGAATATGGTAAAGGCTGCTGTATGTGTATTTTAAGGTGTCCGTCATTTGGACCAAGGATTAGTGTAAGCAGAAAATGTGGGATTGATGATATAATGGGTCAAAGAAAAGATGGTTCCTACGGTGCATTTAGCGGCTCATGTAAGCTTGAAAAAGGCTCTTTAAGTGATACAATCGTTCAAGAGCTAAATGAAAAAGGTGTTGCCATTCTTCCACTTAAAAAAGAAGATGTTAATGAAGGAAAATTGGATATTAAGGTGTGTCAGCAGTATGCACTTAAAGCTTATGCTGAGAATATTATTCTTTTGGATACAGGGCATGCTAAGCTAATGACACCATTTTTTCCATTAGATAAATTGAGAGAAGTTGAAGGCTTAGAATATGCTAAATATATAGATCCTTATTCCGGCGGAAAGGGAAATTCAATACGCTATCTTTCTATAGCACCCAGAGATGATTTTATGAGAATCAGAGGCGTCAACAATTTATTCTGTGCAGGTGAAAAATCCGGCCTTTTCGTCGGACACACAGAAGCCATTATAACTGGGTCGTTAGCGGGACATAATAGTGTTAGATATTTAAAAGGTATTCGTCAGCTTAACTTACCAATTCAATTAGCCGTAGGTGATCTCATTGCCTATGCAAATGAAAACATCCATGACAAATCAGGTTTAATGACACGTTATACATTTGCCGGTGCTGAATATTTCGAAAGAATGAAGGCAAAAAATTTATATTCTATTGATCCTGATGAAATTGAAAAAAGAGTGAATAGATTTGATTTGAAAAATATATACAATGAGAAAATAATCTAATATAATCATAAGTGGAAGTTTTTACGTTAGATTCGTTAGAAACTTCCACTATACGTAGAAGAGAATTAACAAAACATTGTAGAATATACAAAAAATAATCAATCGACTGCATAGGGAAGCGCAGTCTCGAAGACGATTGGGCAGTAGATAAGACGATTGGGCAGTGTCGAAGACGAAATCAGGCAGTCACGAAGACGAAATCGGAGATTTCTTTCGTTTTGCATGAGACCTACATCAAAATCGAAGATTTTGTGTTAGGGCTTCAAGATTTCTGTCTCCTTGCATGAGACCTACATCAGAATCAGAGATTCTGTGTTAGGGCTTCAACTGAAAAACGCTTTGCCAACTGAAGTTGGAGCGTTTCTGTATGAGACCTGCTATCAGAATTAAAAATTTTGGCTAGGGCTTCAAGAGTTCGAAGTGAAAGGAATATGATATGAGACTACAAAAATATATAGCGTCGTGTGGGGTGACATCGCGGCGGAAGGCTGAAGAGCTTATTCAACAGGGGAGAGTAAAGGTTAACGGTGAAATTATAGATAAAATGGGACAAGTTGTTGGTGAAAATGACCAAGTGGAATTAGACGGTGTTGTGATAAAACCGGATGAGGAAAAGGTTTATTATATGTTGAACAAGCCTACCGGCTTTATTACTTCTGCTTCCGATGAACAAGGAAGACCAACGGTTATAGATTTAGTATCGGATACGGACGTCAGGGTTTTTCCTGTAGGAAGGCTAGACTATAATACATCCGGTTTATTGTTATTGACTAATGATGGGCAAATGTCTTATAAATTGATGCATCCACAACACGAAATCAAAAAAACTTATGTGGCGAAAATACAAGGCAATATCTCCTCCAAAGACATACATCACCTGATGAGAGGCGTAGATATTGGAGGATACATAACAGCTAAAGCATCTGCAAAAATATTAAAACAAAAAAATAATACTTCCCAGGTAGAAATCATTATCCATGAAGGAAAAAACAGACAAGTGAGAAAAATGTTTAAAGCAATAGGTTATCAAGTAGTAGAACTAGAGCGAACAGCTATTGGTGAGCTCCGTCTTGGAAGATTAAAGCAGGGACACTATAAAAAATTAAGTAAGTCTGAATTGGATTACTTAATGAAATTAAAATAAAGCTAAACAAGGAGGATATATTATGTTAACAGTATCAAAATTAAATGAAAAGAATTTACAGGCTTTTCAGTCTTGTTTGAGTAAAAATGGAATACCTGAGGTGAAAGATATTATATACAATCATCAAAATTATTTTGTACTAAAGGATAAAGATGAAATCATTGGATATACATATTTTAAAAACCAGGAGAAAGATATCAGCATAAAAGAAATTGAAATATTCAACAGTAAGGAAGAAAAAATATTGATGATAGATTTATTGATAAAATCTGTTATTAATGCTGCGGACATGAGAGGTATGAATAGAGTAGTAATAGATGAATCTTTATTAAAAAATAACGTGGACTGGCTTGAAAATATGGGATTTGAGCAAAAAGATGAACGAGGTAAATTTTATATGGATGTTAAAAAGTTCTTTATCCGACAATGCACCGGTTGTAACAAAGAATGTACCCATTAAATCACTGCAACTAATGAGGTGAAAATTTTGAAGGAAAATTTTTTGTTGAAATTTACAAAAGTATGCTTTGAAATCCTATCCAAATATGTTTCAGAGGGAGATACTGTAATAGATGCAACTGTGGGCAATGGATACGATACCGATAGTCTATTGCAGCTGGTGGGAAGCACTGGAAAAGTCTACGCATTTGATATTCAAAACGAAGCAATCCAAAACGCAAAAAAATTACTAAATCAAAACAATAGGTTGCAAAATAACATTGAATTTATTAATGATTCCCACAGTTTAATTCAACAATATGTCAATGAAAGCGTTCAAGCAATTGTTTTTAATCTAGGATATCTTCCGGGCGGTAATCACAATATTACAACCCATGCAGATACCACACTGGCAGCCATTCAGCAAGGATTAGAGCTGCTGAAAATAAATGGCATTATAACAATTTTAATTTATCAAGGGCATCAACAGGGTAAAATAGAAAAAGAAAACATCATACAGTATGCAGAATCATTAGACAGTAAAAAATATCATGTCATGCTGTTTCATTTGATTAACCAAAAAAGTGATCCGCCTTGTCTCATGCTAATTACTAAGAAGACAAACAAATAATTAAAAAGTGGGGAAGAAAATGATTACATTTCAAATAGCTATCGACGGACCCGCAGGTGCCGGTAAGAGTACTATAGCACAGCTGATAGCAAGAGAATTAAGAATAGAATATATTGACACCGGAGCGATGTATAGGGCTATTACTTTGAAATTGCTAAGATGTTCATGCGATTTAAATGACATAGGTAGTATAAAGACCATTATGGAACATACCATCATTGATTTCAAAGAAAATAATATTTTTTTAGATGGTGAGAATGTTAATGAAAGCATTAGAATGCCGGATGTAAATAAAAAAGTATCCCAAGTGGCAAGTATTCCTTTAGTCCGGGAGAAACTGGTGGCCATACAAAGAGGAATAGCAAAATCTAAAAGTGTTATCATGGATGGGCGGGATATTGGGACTAATGTGCTTAAAAATGCTGAATTTAAATTCTATCTAACAGCATCTGTAGAAGAAAGAGCTGTCAGAAGATGGGAAGAAATGGATAAAAAAGGACTGGAAGTATCTTTGGATAAAATAAAGCAGGAAATCAACAATAGAGATACTCATGATATGCAGAGAAAAATAAATCCATTAAAAAAAGCTAAGGATGCTATAGAAGTGAATTCTACAGGTAAAAGCATTGAAGATGTGGTCAAAGAAATTTTATCTTATATAAAGATTTAAATAAAAGTAATGCAATCATATTAAATATTGTGTATAATGTATACTGTAAACGTTACCATGTTGTGATTTTAAACTTTTATAGTATATATGTATATTTGAGGTGTTTTTTATGAAAGCAACAACAATAAAAGATGTGGCAGAAAAAGCAGGTGTTTCTATTGCAACGGTTTCTCGTGTCATTAATAATTCTAAGCAAGTAAGTCAGCAAGTAAGAGAAAGAGTATTGAAAGTAATAGATGAAATGGAATTTAAACCCAATCCTGTTGCGAGAAGTTTGGTTATGAAAAAAAGCCGCCTAATTGGTGTTGTTGTTCCGGAAATATCCAGTTACTTTTTTGGAGAAATTATGAATGGGATTGAGGAGATTATCCGTACACACTCATATGATATCCTGGTTTGTAATAGTCGTGGGAAGCATGAACAAGAGATAAGATATTTGGATTTATTTACAGGAAAGCAAGTAGAAGGCATTATTTTCATGTCATGGAAATTAGAAAATGAAGTGGTAGACCATATTAAAGAAATGGATATTCCTGTTATTATGATAAATAGAAATACCAGTAAATTGACAGTGCCTTCCGTATCTATAGATAATTATAAGGCTGCGTATGAGTTGACAAAGTATTTATTGCAAAAAGGACATAGGGAGATTGCTTTAATTAGAAATAGTATTGATGTGGACGCATTTGGTTTAGAGCAATATAAAGGATACAAGCAGGCTTTAAAGGATTATGATATAGATGTTGATAAAAATCTTGTGAAATATGGCGACTTCAGCCTAGATAATAGTTACAATATTGTTAGAGGATTTGTTGCGGCCAATAATATGCCTACAGCCATTTTTGCAACCAGTGATATCATGGCTATAGGTGCTATTAATGCATTAAAAGATAATGGTTTGAGTGTACCGGAAGATGTATCGGTAGTGGGGTTCAATGATATACGTCTGGCTTCCATATATCGACCTAGGTTAACAGTTATTCATCAACCGTTATTCAATATAGGAACCGTTGCGGCTAAAATGATTATTGACCATATTAAAGGAAGTGAATCTGAAGATAACATTGTTATTTTACCTCACAGCTTGATAGAAAGAGAAAGCTGTAAAGTTATTGATACAGAATAAAGAGAATGAATAATAGGCATTGTTGAATGACAACATATTAATTGCAATTAGAAGATTTATGAAAGCTTCACTCATTAGGAGTTCAGAAAATACTCAATTTTTAATAATATTCTTGCATTATGATTTGCGTTGAGAGACATTTGGCATATAATTTTCATTTCAAAATAAACAACTGAAAAACTCTTTACCAATCAGAGATTGGAGAGTTTCTGTATGAGACCTGCACGTAATCAAAGATTACTGCTAGGGCTTCAAAGGGAGATTAGATATAAATATACTAGAGTATGACGGTCAGTGCCCTAAACCTCTGCTAAGTGTTGTAGCCCTTTGGTTTTAATTCCGTTGTACTCCATTAAAACTAGTATTTCTGCATTACAAATTATATACCAAATATCTCCTGTAGCTAATAATATTTATTCGTTCAGCAAGCCTAATTAAAAATTAAGGAGGATTTTGATTAACAAAATCCTCCTGATTTAATTGTTTAGCTTACGAAACGTGGACTAGGCCTTAATGGGCGTAGGGAATATGCCTCTATAGGAGCTTGTGGATGAATAAGCCGCTGCCCAGCTTAGGTTCAAACCATGTTGATTTGGGAGGCATAACCAGATCTTTGTCGGATACTGCCAGAAGTTGCTCAATAGAAACCGGATATAGGCAAAATGCTACGGTCATATCTGAATGTACTCTTTTTTCCAGTTCTTTTAACCCGCGAATACCGCCAACAAAATCAATACGTTTATCTTTTCTTGGATCTTCAATGCCTAAAACAGGATTGAGTAAATGGTCTTGAAGTATAGAAACATCTAATCCTTTAATGGTATCATCTGCGATGATATCTTTTTTTGCTTCCAGTTTAAACCACTTATTATCTAAATACATACCAAAAGTATGTGGTGCTTCCGGTCGATAAGGATCAGGTGAATCCATTGGTGTTACAATAAACTTATCTTTAATTTTCTCAACAAACTCAGTAGATGATAGTCCGTTTAAATCTCGAACCACACGGTTGTAGTCAAATATTTTTAAATCTCTATCAGGAAAGATAACGGCCAGAAAATAGTTAAATTCTTCCATGCCGGTGTAATTTGGGTTTTCTTCTCTTCTTTTTAGACCTACTTTGACAGCTGAAGCAGAACGATGATGCCCATCTGCAATGTATAAAGCATTAATATTATCGAAGCACCGGCAGATGTTTTGAATTATTTCTGAGTCATCTAAAACCCATATAATATGTTGTGTTTGATCTTCAGATACAATGTCGTACTCCGGCTCATGTTGTTCAATCCAATCAGAAATAATATCGTTAATCGTATCATTATTTCTATAAGTTAAAAAAACCGGTTCTGTGTTGGCATTACAAACGTCAAAATGGTTAATTCGATCTAATTCTTTTTCATGTCTTGTAAACTCATGCTTTTTAATGATATTGTTTTGATAATCGTCAATAGAGGTACATGCGGCAATACCTGTCTGTACTCTTCCGTTCATTATTTGTCTATAAATATAAATGCAAGGAGCATTTTCTTCTACAAATACGCCTTTTTGTAAGAAATCCTGAATATTACTTTTTGCTTTTTGATAAACCTCTTTTGAATATGGATCACAATCATCTGAAAGATCAATTTCTGATCGGCATATATGTAAAAAATTATGTGGTTTATCACAACACATTTCTTTTGCTTCACTTCGGTTCATTACATCATACGGAAGTGAAATAACTTCTTCTGCCAGGGCTTTTGCAGGTCTAATCGCTTTAAAAGGTCTAATGACTGCCATTTTTATCTCTTCCTTTCTTTAACCCAGACTATTCACGATAAACTACAAAAATTTACGGCGTCTTTTGGTTTTCTTGCTCCCATAATTTTTCTACTGTACTAACCAAGTACAGCAGAAAAATTATAGAATCAATAAATTCCAAAATACTTGTACCTTTTTAGTAGTTTTCGTAAATAATCTGGGTTTAATTAATTTCCTTGAATACTAATACCCATTATAGAAATTTTTCTTAATGATTTCAATGTTATTTGTATAAAAAAACCTTAATGTAGAAAATATAGTCTTAGGTGTATGTAAATATATTCATATTTTGTACTACCTAAATAGGAGTGATTTACATTGCGAAACAAAAGCGAAAATGAAGAAGGAAAAAAGTATAAAAGAATATGGTTCTTAGGAAACATTGTTACAATTATTTTATTATTACTTATAATTAGATTGTATTTAATTCAAATTGTTGATGGCGAGAAATATAGTGAATTAACGCAGAGACAATACCAATATAGAGTCAACCATGTAAGCAGTAGAGGAACGATATATGATCGAAATATGCAGCCGTTAACGAATGTAGAAGACACTACATTATTATTTGTGGACAACAGTATGATAAACGACCAAGTGCAGGAGAGTATGAAGCATATTGCAGAAGAAGACTTGGAAATTTTGGGAGAAAATCAAGGCACCAGATATAGGATTTTACGAGTCAATGATCAAGATCATGAAGCCATGTCAAACTTGTTAGCGTCATATTTCACTTATCCTTTACAGTTGTATAAAAGATACTATGATTATCAACCTGCTGCGCATATAATAGGCTATGTGAATCAATGGGACAATAAAGGAGCAGTTGGCCTGGAAAAAAGCTTTGAGAGCATATTGAACAGCTCTCAACCGGAAATTTATGCAACAGTGGATGGTGTCAATAATATAATTCCAGGTTTAGGTTTTCAAGTCAATAATGTGACACAACCAAACAGAAGTATTGTAACAACGTTAGATATTAAGATTCAAAAAAAAATAGAAGAAATATTAAAAGAAAACAACCAAAAGGGAAGTGCCATTGTTTTGGAAGCAGGAAGTGGAGATATATTGGCTTGTGCAAATTATCCTGCTTATAACCCAAACCGTATATCACTTTATTTAGAAAGTGATAATGAAGAGCTGTTTAATAGAGCTGTACAAGTCGGATATCCACCTGGTTCTATTTTCAAGATAGTGGTTGCGGCCGCAGCGTTAGAATCAGGAATAGTTGACGAAGATACATCGTTTTTTTGTAAAGGGTATGAAGAGATTAATGATGTGAAAATAAAATGTACAGCATATAAAAGGGGTGGGCATGGTTCATTGAATTTAGAAGATGCATTTTGCCATTCTTGCAATGCAGCCTTTATTCAACTTGGCATTCAAACAGGAAGCGAAGCAATATTGGAGATGAGTAAAAAATTTGGGGTAGGTAATAAAACCGGTATAAGACTTGATGAAGAATATGTCGGCAATTTACCGACAGCCGATGAAGTAAAAGGCGCAGGCATTGGTAATTTATCAGTAGGACAAGGCGAATTGCTGGTTACACCATTACAAATTGCAAGATTGACTGCGATTATTGCTAATAATGGGATTGATTATGGTATCAACTTAGTCCAAACTATAATAGATCACAATGATACCACCACAGATATATCCAATAAGATACACCAGCGCATGATTTCAAGAGATACTGCAGAGATTTTAGGTCAATACATGAAAAAAACGGTGGAGGAAGGAACTGCAGATAATTTAGGTAAAATATTTTCATGGGAAGCAGCAGGGAAGACCGGCTCAGCTCAATCTGTGTATAAGAACAAAGAAGTAACCCATGCTTGGTTTACAGGGTATATACCTTACCAGAATCCAGAGTATATTATAACAGTTTTTATGGAGGATGGAAAATCAGGTAGACAAGCTGCTGTTCCCGTGTGTAAAAAAATTGCAGAGGCTTTATATAATGAATATTATAAGGAACCGGTAGATTAAACCGAGATTATTCATAATAAACTATATATATCTACTGCATCTTTTTGGTTTTTAAGCAAAAAAAGAACTTTGTGTGCAACAACACCAAGGTTCTTTTTTAATGAATACTAGCTATAGGTCTTTCTTATCATATGCAATAAGCACGTATTTATTACCAAAGGTAAGCTCTAATTTTTGAATGGCTTCTAAGTCATTGGATGAAAGATTTGCTATAGACATAGGATTTGTTTTTTTCTCCATAAATATATTTGCTCCTTATTTATAAATTCTAAGTGGGTGTGTTTTTATACTACATCCACTTTAATTAGTATGCGCATCTTCATAAACCTTTATCAATAAATAAGACTAAAAAATTTAAAAAGCGACAAGCCTTTTTTTTAGTGACATGCACTTTTGACAAAAAAAATACATATAATTTAAAACTATATATATTGTAGAGGGTGAACGCGTATGTTGTTTCCACTTTTGGCCACATCTCTAATGTGTTCAAAGCCACTTATCCTTTTGATGTCCTATGTTTCCATAGGAAATTCTTTTCCCAAGCCTTTAACAGAAGATGAAGAAGAAAAATATTTAACTCAGTATGAAGAAGGTGATATGACGGCTAAAAATATTTTAATAGAAAGAAACTTAAGGCTTGTAGCACACATTGTTAAAAAGTATGGCAACACGGGGAAAGATCCAGATGATTTAATTTCAATAGGGACTATTGGCTTGATTAAATCCATTAATACATATGATAAAAATAAAGGAACTCGTTTGGCTACATACTCAGCAAGATGTATTGAGAATGCTATCCCTTCGCAATGGAAACATTAATCCGCTGACGGCATTAGCTTTTTTGCTGAGTTATTACCAAACATAACTACTTCAGCATTTTTTCCATTCCATGTAATTTTATCTACAATACTTTTTATAAAGGTCCTTTTGACCCCCACATCTACAGTATCAATGCTATCACCAAAAGCAGAAAGCATATCTTTAACTACATCAAGGCTGTTACTTTGTAATTGAGTTTTTTCTAGTGACTCTTTAAGTTCTAATAACCTAGTCTTCATTTTAGCATTTTGCTGATCACGTTCTTCTATTTGCTTAATAATGTATTTTGATGCAGTAGACTCTTGTCCTTGTGATAGTGAAGATACTAGATTGTTAATAGACTGCTCATTTTCTTTTATACTTGCTTCTAATAAAGATATATCATTCATGATTGCATTTTGAGAGGTAATAAGAGTGAGTTTGTTCGATTGAATATTTTCGTTAATATTAGAACTTGCTTCTGACATATTTTTAATCTCGTTTATTAGTATTTTATCAAGACGGTTACCATTGACGTTTTTAATATCGCATTTTGTCTTTTTACTACGTTCCTTCAATTCACACATATAATAAAAGGTTCTTACCCCATCCTTGTTTTCTTTTCCCATCTTTGGCCGCATATAACTGCCACAGTTATTACAGAAAAGTACACCTGACAATAGACACGAAGTATTTTTTACCTTTCTGAAAGCTTTGGACTTATTTCTAAACAGCATCTTTTGAACTTTTATCCATTTGTTGCTTGGGATAATACCTCCATGAGCTCCAACAGAAACAATCCATTCTGATACATCTCTGGTACGGCTATCGGAAGATTTCTTATCTTGTTGAGTTTTATTATACGCAATAGCTCCGTGTTTTCCATCAAAAGAGGTTTCTTTGACATATACTTCATATTCATTTTCTTTCATGAAATTGTATAAAGTTTTATCAGCAATTGCATAGACAGGATTACTTAAAATAAAGCGAATAGAGTACCTTTTAAAATCTACATTATTTTTACTTTTAATATTATTCATAATACAATATTGCTCTACTTTAGTAAGAGATTTTAATTCTATGTATTTGTCAAATATTAATTGTACTATTTTTAATTCTTCTTCAATAGGAGAAAGCTTGAACATTTTAAGATCTTTTCCAGATGGGCCAATGTATGAAATTTCTTCACTACAGTAACCTGTAGGAGGAATACCACCAAGCCATCTTCCGGTTTTAGCAAGTTCAACCATGTTGTCTCTTATTCGTTCTGCCATAGTGTCACGCTCTAGCTGTGCGAAAACACTGCTTATATATAACATTGCTTTTCCTAGTGGAGTAGAAGTATCAAACTGTTCACTTATAGATATAAAGCTGACATTGCTACTTTCTAAAATTTTGTAGGAGTCTGCAAAGTCACCAACATCTCTTGCGATCCTATCAAGGCGATAACATATTAAAACACTAAACTTTCTTTCTTTTACGTCTTTCATTAGCAGCTGAAATTGAGGTCGAACAGTATTTACAGCACTAAATCCTTCATCTTCATAGACTGTTATATTGTCGTCTGTTGCATTGAAGTGAGTATAAGCATAGTTTTTACATAGTTGAATTTGATTTTCTATGCTTTCACCTTTTCCGGTAAATTTACTTTTACGTGAGTAAATGGCAATTTTCAATATACTCTGCCTCCTTTATACAAAACATTTCAGCACGAATAATTTGAGAATCAGTAAATATACATGTTGAAAAAACTGGTTATTATGGTTTAAAAAAAGAATAATAATCTCAATAATTTCAAATCTGGCTATTATGAGAAGTATTTTGATACTCATCCCAAGCATTTAGATAACCGTTTTGGTAGTACGTGGATTGATGTCCACAAAAATGGCAGTATCTTGAGTTACTAGGAAGACTTTCTTTATTCGAGCAGTTTGGATTAGTACACCTGTTTACAATTTCTGCTCCGCATATTTTACAAAAATCACTTTCTCGTATCTCTTCATTTCTGCATCTTGGGCATTCATAAAGATTACCATTTTCGAATGTTCTTAACCCATCATATGTCATTGGTAACTCCTTTTGATTATTAGATAAAGTATTGTTTTTCTTTCCGCATATATGGCAATAACTGTAAATTCCTTTATCCTGTATCTCTCTAGCTAAGAGTAAAATACTAGAATAATTTATTTCAAGCGCAGGGATAATTAGTTTAGTTTTGCAGTTTAGGCAAACATTTCGCTCACCATATTGAGTTTTTTTAATAAAAGGTTTGAATTTCTCAGATAGTTGAAGCTCATAAGTTTTAGCAGAGTATTTTATTGCTTTTTTGTAATAATCATAACAATTGAGTGCCGCTTCTTCAGATATGTTACAAAATTCAATTAAATGACCGGGGTGTTGTACATCTAATTGTTTTAATATGTATGGTGGTGCTAATAAAATTTTAGCAAAAAAGTTAGCTTCTGATTCTAATACATTATACCCGTTTAACTGGAACCCTTTACGACAAATAGAAGTTTCTTCAAAATCTTTCAAATGGTTTAATTTAAGGTGCCCTAGCTCATGAGCTAGGGTCCAGTTAATTCTTTCTTTAGGCAGTATATATGGGTTATAAAAAATTAGATATAAATCGTAATTCATTCCAGGTCCAGAAAAATATTTAACTGCTCCATCTTTAGATTTTAAATTTTTTAGAACTTTATCATGTGAAATACTATTGGCTTTAGCATATTCTTCAGTAGAGATTATTTTAATTGAATTAGATTTATCTACTTTAATTAGTTCAGGGATTTTAACAGGAAGATTACTAACGCCATAATCTAATAAAGTTTGATAAGCAATTTCCTTAACCCATGCATACCGGGGTTTATTTGGAATTTTTTTTGAATGCATCTGGAAATAATCTTTCTGCAAATTTCTTTAATTCTGCTGTGTCTTCTTTAGACATTTGTTCACCTGCACGGGCAATTGCTCTAATATTTACATCTGATATAGATTCGATTGGATCAATAAAGGTGTACTTTTCTCTTTTAGCATCTTCATCTCTAGCTTTTTTAAAATTTTCCCATTTGTCAACATCCCCATTAAAATGAGAAGGTATTTGTTCGTCATATAACCCATATTTGTTTCTTAGAGCAGGAATACTCATATCAAATGCTCTGCAAATTTTCTCTAAAACGTATTCACTGATCGGTTCAATATCTTCCTCATAATCAGCAAGTTCTTCTTGTGAAATGGCTATTTTCTGTGCAAGATCTTCTTGCGTTAAACTTTGGAATTTTCTCTCTTCCTTTATAACGCGGCCCATGTCGTCAATTTCATCATTACCGATAAGGTAATCAGTTGAAACCTCAAAGTACTCTGCTATTTTTTGAAGTAAATCACTACTTGGTGAAGATTTTGACCATTTTGATGACGCACCATTTCCCAACCCAAGTGCTTGTTCTAATTTTCGTTGTGAAATTCCTTTCTCACTACATAGTTTTTTTACCCGATCCAACAAAGACATTGATAGACCTCCTAAATTCATTATACAGAAAATTTTCTGCAAAAACATATTGACATGCAGAAAATTTTCTGTATAATGAAAAGTGAGTACAGAAAATAATCAGCACTTAAAAAGATGTTGCGCAGAAAATATTCGATTAAGTTTGACGCTTATATCATAGAATATTTTCAGTGATATGTCAATGGATTTGCAGAATATTTTCAAAAGAAAAGAGGTGGTTGTTAGTGTATGAGATAATTAAACACTTGTGCAAGCAAAAAAAAATATCTGTTTATCACTTAGAGAAAGTATTAGAGCTTTCAACAGGAAGTGTTTGTAAATGGCAGAACTCAATGCCTAGAGCGGATACATTAAAGAAAATAGCGGATTACTTTGGTGTTTCTGTTGACTTTCTTTTACAAAGTAGAAATTAACAAAGTTAAGAAAAAGGAGAAGAAAATGAATGAACTTATAAAAGTTAATTACGAGAACGACAAATGCACAGTATTAGGAAGAGACTTACATAGTTTTTTAGAAGTTGATACCCCATACCATATTTGGTTTCCAAGAATGTGTGAATATGGATAAGTC
>JANQMT010000035.1:0-13241 GCA_028279945.1 Clostridia bacterium | reverse complement strand
TTTATAGCCCATCTGCCACCTAAATTTTCTGACCAAATGAACACAAAAAAACGAATATTCATACACCTGCATTCATTTTTCTAGTACTTTTTCGATAACCTGGATTGCCCTAATTCTTGGTAGGGCCTTTATGTTTGTTTCTGTGTAGAAATAGTTTGGAATTGTAAGGAGGATATTATGATGGCTACTTTTGAAGATTTTATGAGATTGGATATCAGAGTTGGTGAAATTATAGAAGTGGATTTTTTCGAAAAAGCAAAAAAACCTGCTTATAAATTATGGGTTGATTTTGGTGATGAAATAGGTATAAAGAAATCAAGTGCCCAAATTACTGAATGTTACAAAAAAGAAGAACTTATAGGCAAGCAAGTTTTAGGAGTGGTAAACTTTCCTCCAAGACAAATTGCAGATTTTATGTCGGAGGTATTGGTATTAGGAATCTATACTGCACAAGGAGTGGTATTAATACAACCGGAACAGCCTGTTAAAAAAGGTGATAAATTAGGTTAATGTATAATTTTCTTAAAATAACGACATATTGAACCTTTATTAAGGTGCCATTAAAAAACTTAAATGTCCACATCATTTTTAAACATAGCCTTAGATTGAAGAATAGAGTATAATAAAATGATAATAGGAGGGTTCTAATGAAATTTGATTGTGAAGTTGTTGGAAAAATAGGATCAATGGCATTGATACAAAAAGGTGAATATGATATCGATTACAATGTTTTCAGTAGGATTGGCATGGACTTGACACCTGATTTTATTTGGGTAAGTTCCGGAGCGGCAGTTATTGGCCGTGTAGATTATATAAAAAGAAATAATGGTAGAGAAATTGAGGATATAAGTGAGGAATATATCAGCTCCTATTATGCGGCTCAAGGACAGAGTATCCTTATGGAGAATTACAGAAGATTTATTAATCCAATGTATTCGGTTAAACAACTTTTGGTTGAACATCAACACTTCAATGAACCCGAGAAAAAGCATTTTATAAAAAAATTATTGATAGATTCTATTAAACATAACGCCATAACCATTGTCAACTACAATGATTCGGTAAGTAATGAAGAAATACGAAAAATGGAGCTGAATCATCTAAAATTAAATTCTAAGAAAGTTGTGCAACTTATAGACAATGATGAAACGGCTTGTGAAATATCTGTTCTTGTTAAGTCAAAATACATGTTAATATTGACTGCTGCTGAGGGTGTATTGAAAGAACCTACAGATCCCTCTTCTTTGATAAAAAACGTAGAAGGAAAGGATTCTTATGAGCTGATTGAGCGTATCCGCGAACTACAGGGTTTTTGCAATGGAGCAAGCAGAAAAGGCGCTAATGGTATGAAAGCAAAATTAGAATTTCTGATAGAACCGATAAAACAAGGAACAACGGTTATTATTGGTCATTCCAAGTATAGAATAAAGGATTTGATGGAGGGCAATGTGAATAGAACGGTATTTCGAGTTCGATAGAAAAATTATGGGAGCAAGAAAACCAAAAGGTGTAGTAGATTTGTGTAGTTTGTCGTGAATAATCTGGGCTAAAGTAAGATAAATGAAAGAAAGCTCAGAATCTAAGGAGTAAGGACATGTCCTCAAATATGGTTGTTGGAAAACCTGAACTGATAAAGAGAATTAATCGAAACATCATTATTAAATTGATTATTAAAAAAGGCGTCGTCAGCCGCTCCGAACTGGCTAAGATTACTCAGTTAGCGCTTCCCAGTGTTATGAGGATCGTGGATGGCTTAATTGAAGAAGGCTTTGTAAAAGAAATCGGGAAGGGTGATTCTACTGGGGGAAGAAAGCCAAACCTAATGACTTTAAATCATGAAGCCCTATATATTATTGGTGTTGAAATCGCTATTAAAACCACCGTAATGCTTACTGATTTAGGTGGAAATATTATTGATCGGTGGGAATCACCGCAGATGGCATATGTATCACCTAAGGAAATGCTTGAGAAAATTAACGAGACCATTGAACGCTTAATAGATGCCCATCAAATAAATAGAAGTAAAATTGCCGGAATCGGTATTGGTACACCCGGCTCTAATTTTAAACATATAAGGGATGTAGAAAATTCAATTCTAAAAGGGTGGGAAGCAATAGATGTCAAATCTTGGTTTGAAACCAAAACCGATCTCAAAATATTCATTGACAATGTTGCCAGAACAAGAACTTTAGGAGAACTTTGGTTTGGCTTCGGAAAAGAAATAAAGAGCTTTATATATGTTTTCGTAGATCAAGGTGTAGGCTGCGGTATCGTTAATAATGACGTCATTTATGAAGGCTATAAATCCGTAGCCGGAGAATTTGGACATACCATTATTGATTTTGATGGAAGAGCGTGCTATTGCGGCAATCGAGGCTGTATTGAAATGTATGTCTCAGCCGGTGCAATCACCAATGAAGTTGTTAGGGCTTTAAATGTTTCAGGCAGTTCATTTAAATTTAAGAATGTAATAGAGATGGAAGGCGAAGAACCGGTAAAGAGAATTTTAACAAAAAGCGGCAACATTTTAGCAGCGGGAATCGCCAATCTAATTAATATTTACAATCCTCAAGCCGTTGTTCTTGGCGGTATTGTACCCATGGAGAGCAGTTGCTTTTCTGAGGCCGTTATAAAAGCTATTGATAAAAATGTTTTTTCCAACTATGCGATGAAGACGCCTGTGTTGATTAGTAATATTGATAAAGAACGAATATCCATTGGCAGCGTAGCCTTGGTAATCAATGAAATATTTAAATCCGTAGAACTTAAATAGATGCTAAACAACTGAATTTTATCTAAATTCTATATGAAGTTCTTTGCCTAATGCATGAGCAATTCTCTTTAAATATCCATAAAACAATTTTTGAGAAAGAAATTCTAAAAAATTGTTTTTTTATTTTGACCTCAAAAATGAAAGGTGATAAAATTGAGGTGGAAACTTACTTACAAATAGTAACAAAGAAAAAGGGGGTATTATGAAACTAATTGTCAAACCGGTTAAAGCTACGGAGTCTATTATGGCTTTTCTGGAAAAGAAAAAGGTTATTACAAGAATTTGTCCGGGACATGATCCCTTGGATACGCAAAAAGGTAAATACAGATGTGAAACGGTATATTCGACGGATTCTCAGTTTGGTCCACATAAGCTGATCTGTGTTACCATTAATGCTTCAGAACCCAAAAACTTTTTATACCACAGCGACAAAGAAGATTTTATGCTCATAGATAAAGAGGGAACAACAGACCTTATCTTAACAGTGAGCCTGTGTCACAAAGATGAGTTGATTCAAAAAATTGAATCTAAGAGGGTTTCTTCTGATGATTTTCTTTCTATTATCTGTCAAGCCAATGATCCCTATTTAAGCTTTTTTACAATGAATGCCTACTACCCTCATGTGGAAACCTGTAGAATACCTTCCGATAATCCTCCCAGTTTTTATGTTGGTGAACCAAGAGATTTAGACGAAAATTGGATAGACTTTAAATCTTATCAGCTGGTAATTGATTTATAATAAAATAAAGAAGAGGAGAAAAATATGAAGAGATCGCAAATCAATGAAGAGATTAAATGGGCAAAGGAATTGTTAGAAAAAAATAACATTAAATTACCCCCTTTTGGGTATTGGAATCTAGAAGAATGGAAGTCCAAAAGCAAAGACCTATTGACTATTAAAGAAGTGATGTTAGGCTGGGATATAACCGATTATGGTAAAGATAAATTTGATGAATTAGGTGCCGTATTATTTACACTGAGAAACGGATCATTAAAAGACAGTAAAATCGGAACGCCTTACGCAGAAAAATACATTGTTTTGAAAGACGGGCAGCGTCTTCCCATTCATTATCATGTCAGTAAAACCGAAGATATCATCAATCGAGCAGGCGGTGTTTTAGCAATAAAACTATACAATGTATTGGAGAACGGCGAAGTGGATTATGAATCAAAAGTTCATGTGGATCTGGATGGTGTGACCTATACTTTTGAAGCAGGTGAAGAGATCAACATTCTTCCGGGGAACAGTATTACCTTACGGCCCTATGTTTACCATTTGTTCTGGGCCAAAGCAGGCTGCGGTGATTTGGTATGTGGTGAGGTTTCATCCATCAATGACGATAACACAGATAATTATAACGGTGAAGAGGTTAGCCGCTTCTCAGAAGTAGAAGAAGATGAGCCTATTTTACATCCACTCTGTAATGAATATAAAAGAGTTTTAGGTGAATAAAATGTTTGATATAATTGCTATAGGAGAATTATTAATTGACTTTACGCCTGTTAAAAAGGAATCAGGTGCTTTTTTTAAACAAAACCCCGGAGGAGCACCTTGTAACACGATTACCATGGCTCAAAGATTGGGTTCTAAAACAGGTTTCATTGGCAAAGTTGGCTTAGATCGGTTTGGTACATATTTGGGCAATATACTTAAAGCGCAAAACATTGATGTGTCCGGGCTGATATTTACACCGGAATATAATACGACTCTGGCATTTGTACATTTAGATGAATCCGGTGACCGTAGTTTTAGTTTTTATCGCAAGAACTGTGCCGATATTATGCTGGAGAAATCAGATATTGATTTTACTTTGCTGGACCAGACACAATTACTGCATTTTGGATCCCTTTCATTTACAGATGAACCCAGTAGATCTACCGTTATACATACTGTAGAATACGCAAAACAAAAAGGCAAAATGATTTCATACGATCCCAATTACCGTCCACTTTTGTGGCACTCAGAAGCGGCGGCCATAGAAGGCATGAAAATTGGACTCAAATATGCCGATATGGTTAAAGTATCGGAAGAGGAAGCCTTTCTTTTATCTGGAGAAAGTAATATGCATAGCGCAGCAGAAAAGCTATACCAGGAAGGCATAAAACTGGTATGCATAACACTTGGAGAAAAAGGTTCTTTTTATTATCATAAAAACGGGTATGGGATTGTACCGGGATACAATAGTAAGGTGGTGGATACCACTGGAGCAGGAGATGCTTTCTTTGGCGCAACGGTACACCAAATCCTACAAAGAAATTGTGATCCGGAAAAATTAACAGCCGGAGATTTAAAAGAAATTTTTTCTTTTTCAAACGCTGCAGCTTCATTATGTATTGAAAATTATGGAGGAATTCCTTCAATGCCGTCAAAAGATGAAATATTAAACAAGTTATCCGTATAAAAAGAAATAAAAAAATTGCATCGTTGTCTATTAATGGGTATAAGGGATTGGCGGTGCAATTTTCATGACTTTTGAAATATTAATCGAGAGGGAGTGAGGGAAATATGTATAAAGTGCTTATAGCTGACGATGAATCTAAAGTATGTCAACTCATAAAAAACTTGATTGACTGGGATAAACTGAACCTTAAAAATGTTGCTATCGCCAGTGATGGCATAATGGCTTTGGAATTGATTAAATTACATCAACCGGACATTGTTATTACAGATATCAAAATGCCGGGGTATGAGGGAATAGAATTAATTAAAAAAGTCAAAGAGATTTATCCTAACATAGATTTTGTAATCGTTAGCGGATATCAACACTTTGATTATGCCCAAAATGCCATTAAATATGGCGTAAAAGACTATTTGCTTAAACCTCTTAAAGAAAATGAAATTAACGCAACCCTTTCTAAAATGATTGAAAAATATAAAGAAATTGATTCTGAAAAATCACAGCAAGAGAAACGACAAATAGAAGATTTAGAACGGTTAAAAGATGAATTTTTAACCAATATTTATAATGGTTCTAATATGGAATTTCTCAAAGAAGCCCATCTAAATGAAATTAATGAAAAGTATCATGTGAATTTTAGTGAAGGTTTTTATCAAAGCATCATTGTAAAACCTGATTTTGAATATCAAGCCAACGATTTTGAACTCATGAGCATGCTTCTAAATAAAATTTCTAAGATTATAGATGAAAACTTAAGTGATCTTTGTTCTGAAATGCTTTCTCTTTCACTGGAAGATCGGATATTTATTATTGTGAATTACCAAGCAGAGAATAAAAAGAAATTGAGAAAAGCATTGGTTAATATCATTGATGAAAGTCATTTGTTCAGAGACCTTATTGAAAACCTGATGATAACCATCAGCACGGGAAATGCTCAATTATGTCTTGAAGATATTATCCAATCGTCAAATGAAGCACAAAAGGCTTTAATGGATCGAATTGTGACAGGATATGGAAGAATCAGTGAATATAATGAAGGGATCAATAGAAAGAAATCTATTGAATCCATTCTATTCTTTGAAAAAAGAAGAGAACTGATCAATTTTATAGAGGATTTTAATGCTGTTGAGATAAAAAATTGGATCACTGATATTGAGAAAGCAATGCTTGAAGAACCCAGTATTTCCGGGCAATTTGTTTTGGACATGGTTGTTGAGATTTTCGAAATGATCATGTATGGTTTAAAAAATCACACCAAAGTTACAACCTGTCTGGATGATTATATGACAGAATTTCATGCTGCCATTCAAATGCAAAACAGCATTGTGGCAGTATTTGAAATAACCGGTCAGTATGTGGAAAAAATGCTCAAACAGGTTATAGATGACCGCAAAAACCAAAGCAATCGACCAATACGTGAGGCTCAGAAGTATATTAATGAGCATTACGCATCGTCGATTAATCTGGAAGAAATAAGTACAATGGTTGGGTTTAATGCGACTTATTTCTCAACCCTGTTTAAAAAAGAAACCGGATTAAATTTTTTGGAATATGTTACCTCAGTTCGTATTAAGGCAGCCAAACAACTACTGTCTGACTCGAGAAAAAGTACACTGGATATATCTTTCCAAGTGGGCTATAAAGACTTTAAGCATTTCACAAAACAATTTAAAAAAATCACAGGTCTCAGCCCGTCAAAATACAGAAAATTATATTATTAGAGAGGCAGCCATATGATTCAAATAAAGCAAGATAATCAAAAGAAGTCAAAAACCTATTTAGCAAGCATTGTTTTTAGGACCATTAATACATTTGCTTTATTATATTTATTTTGCATGATCACAATGATGATCATTTTTCTTTCAACGGATGTACACTTTTCTTTTTATATAGCATGTGCATTAAGCTTTGTATTTTTTTTGGTCATTTGGATAAGGGTTTATCAAAAGTTGTACCTCTCCTATAAGAAGACAGAGCACCTGCTCCAAAGCTTTAATCTGGGTTACAATTCAAATGTTCCTAATGAGTTAAATGTTTTCTATACAGAGGAAATGGAAAAAACATTCGCTAAAATCTTCAATCTGTTCGATAATATGAATGCCATTAAACTAACCAATACCAACGCAGAATATAGAGCGTTACAAAATCAAATTAATCCTCACTTTTTATACAATACGTTAGAAGCCATTAGAAGTGATGCCATTTGTGAAGGCGCAGATCATATTGCAAATATTACAGAAGCTTTGGCCACATTTTTTAGATATACCATTTCAAATGTAGACAGCATGGTGACCCTTGAAGCCGAATTGAACAATGCAGAAAATTATTTTGCCATTCAAAGTTTTCGTTTTGGAGATAAAATTAATTTAAAGATCAATACAGATGATGACGATACCGCTGTTTTAGAATATCAAATACCTAAATTAACATTGCAGCCCATCATTGAAAATGCAATTTTACATGGTTTGGAACGTAAAATAGGAGACGGCACCATTGAAATTGACTTAATAACAACAGAAGAGCGATTGATTATAAAAGTTACAGATGATGGTGTGGGCATGGAAGAAAAAGTATTGAATCGAATCAATGAAAGATTAAATGAAATATCCGGTGAAGATTTTAAAGAAGATAATACCCAAAAAGGAGGTATTGCCTTGACCAATGTTAACAATAGGATTAAATTACAATTCGGAGAAAAATATGGCCTTAAAATTTTTAGTATCCAAAATTTTGGGACAAGTGTAGAAGTGACGTTACCGCTAACCGGTAATAATAGGTGAGTCTATGAAACGGGAAATATTGAGAATTGAGAACATTACAATTAAGGAAAAAGAAATAAAAACACTTAAAGGCTTTTTTATGAATTTATATCAAGGAGAGCTATTAGGTGTTTTTGTTAATAATGCCCTTGAAAAAAGGCAGCTCATTGACTTGATATATGGCAAGGCTGAAATTGAGCGGGGCAGAATCTGTTTTGAAAACACACCCACCAATTATGAGGATTTTATGGGTATCAGAAAGAATAAAATAGCCTTAATCCAATCTACCAGTAAATTGATTGATGACCTGACGGTTGCCGATAATATTTTTATCATAAGAGAGAAGTTTGGGCACTACTTAATCGAAAAAAAAGTGATTAATAAACAAGCGCAAAATTTATTAAAGGAATTGGACATCAATATTCCTGCTCATCAATTAGCGCATACACTTTCCGTTTTTGAAAAAACCACAATTGAGATTGCGAAAGCATATGGTTTAGGGGCTAAGATCATTATACTAAAGGATTTATCAAGCTATCTGTCAGATTTAGAATTAAGAGAATTGAAAAAATTGATCCTAAAACTTAAAGACGACGGCGTGGCATTTGTAATGATTGACAGCTTTACTGAAGTGCTGAAGGCATTTTGTGATCGGATGTTTGTTATGAAAAATGGACGTAATGTTTGGACTTTTAAACGTGAGCAAATTAATGATGACATTTTAAAGACTTATTTTTATACGCCTAAACATGAAATATTACCCAGTTTTGTTAAATGCCATACTTCAGTGCTTAAATTTGACCATGTGACGACGGATAAATTTGAACCGTTAAGCTTTGAGGTTCATTCCGGTGAAGTTGTTAGTATTCTGGATAATGATGGCGCATGCATTGATGAGATTATAAAAATATTAAATGGAGAGAACAAAAATTATCAGGGAGATATTTATGTAGGCAATCAAATTTTTCGTTCACGAAGTCTACAACAAGCCTTAAAAAAGGATTTGGCATTTATTCCTGAAAATCCAATCGACACCATGCTCTTTAAGGATATACCTGCCATCGACAATCTTTGCTTTGCGTCCAGTCATAAGGTAAAAAATTTCTGGATGAATTCAAAATATAAAAAGAGTTTTATGGACGACTATAAAAAGTATTTTGATGAAGGGACTTTAAATGCGCAAACTGAAACACTTTCAATATATGATTTGCAGAAACTGGTTTATTTAAAATGGCATTTGTACAATCCCAAAATAGTTATTTGCACAAGACCTTTCAGCTCAATAGACATAGAACTTAGAGAAATTACGGCAGAATATATGAAACTGCTTTTGGACAAAGGGATAGGGATATTGATTCTAACCTCTAATTACTCTGAGATTAACAATGCCGGAACAAAGATTATCATAAGACCCAAAGAATGCCCCAAAAAAACGTAAGAATGACCTTAGATTTATTTTAGATAGCTTGTTAAAATGAAGCTACACAACAAAGCTTTCGCTCCTAGAAAGGAGAGGGGATATGCCAGACTATCTAATAGAATTAAAAGGAATTAACAAATCATTTCCAGGTGTTAAGGCACTGGATCAGGTTTCTTTTTCATTAAAACCCGGTGAAGTACATGCACTTCTGGGAGAAAACGGTGCCGGGAAATCAACACTCATGAAAATTATGAGTGGGATTTACAGTCGTGATGAAGGCGAATATTTAATTGATGGTGTTGATGTTGGTGACTTGACACCCAAAAAAGCGCAAGAGCTTGGAATCGCAATTATACACCAGGAATTAAATATGTGTCAACATTTAACCGTTGCAGAAAATATGTTTCTAGGTCGAGAAAAAAGCAAGTTTGGGTACATACAGCAAAAGGAAATCAATCAAGCAGCTAAAGAAGTTTTAGACAAGCTTAAGATCGATTTGGAACCCGATACAGTGGTTAGAAAGCTGCCGGTATCCAAGCAGCAGATGGTTGAGATTGCTAAAGCCCTTTCAACCAATGCAAGAATTCTGATTATGGATGAGCCTACATCTGCATTAACAGAAAGAGAAATTACCGAACTGTTTGATATTATTCATAATCTGAAGAAAAAAGGATGTGCCATTGTATATATTTCCCATAGACTAGAAGAACTGGAACATATTACGGATCGTGTTTCCATATTTAGAGACGGCAAATATATCGTAACAAAAGATTATCAAGATACCAGCTTGGATGAAATCATAGCCTTTATGGTTGGGAGAGAGATAGAAGAGAAATTTCCAACGGTTCAATGTCAAAAAGGTGAAAAAATTTTAGAAGTCAGAAACCTGTGTTCGGGAATGGTCCAAGATGTTAGCTTTGATTTATATAAAGGAGAAATCATAGGGTTTGCAGGACTAATGGGAGCAGGGAGGACAGAACTGGTCAGAGCATTATTTGGAGCAGAACCAATAACTAAGGGTGAAATCTACTTAAAAGGAAGGAAGCTGAAAATTAAAACACCGGAGGATGCCATTGTCCAAGGCATTGTACTGGGACCTGAAGACCGAAAAAAAGAAGGCCTATGTACAAAATTATCCATACGTGAGAATGTAGGCCTTGCAAATCTTGATAAAATTTGCAATCACATGGGTATCGTAAACCGAAAAAAAGAAAATGAGTTAACAAAGAAAGCGATTAAAGAGTTGAAAATTAAAACACCATCGCCGGACCAGGTTGTGAAGAACCTGTCAGGTGGTAATCAACAAAAAATAGTGGTTGGAAAGTGGCTTGTAAGAGATGCCGAGGTGGTGATTTTTGATGAACCGACTCGAGGCATAGATGTGGCTGCAAAAGTAGAAATTTATAATATTATGAACCATCTCAAGGGGCAGGGGATTGGTGTTATCTTTGTATCATCAGAAATGCCTGAAGTGATGTGCATGAGCGATAGAATTTTAGTAATGTGTGATGGCAAGATTACAGGTAATCTTGTTTCAAAGGAAACGACACAAGATGAAATCTTACATTGTGCGACTCAATATAATCATTAGTAAGGTAGAGTCAAAATAAAGGAGAAAGACATGCAGAAAAGAGAATACGGCCATAAAAGTTTATGGCGCCAATTATTATCCATTAGGGGAATGGGTCAGGTTATCTCAGTTTCTATAGCTCTTATTATTATGATTATTGTGTTTGGGATCATCAACCCTTCATTCTTCTCATCGGATAATACGACAAACCTTTTGAGGCAGGTTGTGCCCATCATGATTATTGGTATGGGGCAATCTTATGTTCTGATTACGGGTGGAATTGATCTCTCTATAGGTTCGGTTGCAGGGATGTCATGTATGATATCTGCAACATTAATGACTGCCGGACAAATGAACCCGTGGTTAGTTTGTATCATCACTATTATTGCATGCTGTGCGGTAGGTCTAATGAATGGCATACTGGTATCTAAAGCAAAGCTGCCTGCATTTATAGCAACGTTAGGAACCATGATTATTGCAAGAGGAATTGCCCAATTGGTGAATGGAAATTTGAATACGGACGGTATTCCGGAGAGTGCAAATGGATTTAAGGATTTGTTTTACTATGGTGATACATTGGGGCTCTATAATCCTATATGGATTGGTTTGATATTATTCCTAATTTTTAATTTTATTCTATCGAAAACGAAGACCGGACGGCATACCTATGCTATTGGCAGCAACTATGAAGCCGCAAAGCTTTCAGGTGTTAATGTGGTTCTTGCGGAAACCAAGGTGTATATTTTTAGTTCATTTCTTGCAGGGATTGTAGGGCTGATGTTAACAGCACAAAGTGGTATGGGAACTATGAATGCAGGAACAACATATGAGTTAAATGCTGTTGCAGCCTCAGTGATCGGTGGTGTAAGTACCATGGGCGGTCAAGGGTTATTATTTGGAACCGTAATCGGTGCTTTTATCTGGGGGGTATTAAATAATGGACTTCAATTTGCAGGGGCTCCTTTAGCCTTAAGAAATTTAGTAATCGGTATAGTCGTCATTATATCTGTTTTAATTGATAGAGTAGCTCGAAGCGGTAAATTTGATTTTAAAAAACTGCTTAAAGGGAGAGCTAAATAAATATTTGTATAAAATGATTTTTACCATTGTGATTCATATGCAATGGCTAAGAATAAATATAAGTTAATGGGTAGGCCGTATTTCTTATACGAGATGCAGCCTAAGGAGAGGAGAGAGAAGATGAAAAGAATTTTAGTGGTTATGTTGGTTTTCATCGTTGCATTTGCTTTTGTCGGATGTGCAACCGAAAGTGAGGAGCCTGCAGGAACTGAGGCTGAAAATCAAGCTCCGGCAAAAACAGTTTACTTAATTACGATGGACAAAATGGACCAACACTGGGTAAATGTTGATGCAGGTGCTAAGACCATGGCAGAGGCTATGGGATTGAATTACAAATGGGATGCACCGGATGTAAAAGATAATGCGAAACAGATTGAAGCTGTTAATAACGCCGTTGCCGATAAAGCTGATTTGATCTTGCTTGCTGCTAATGACCCAAAAGCCATTTCAGAGGCAGTTAAAAATGCAAAAGCAAAAGGGGTAAAAATCATATATGTGGATTCTGCTGCAGACGAACCTGCTATTGCAACACTGTCCACAAATAACTTCCAAGCAGGCGCACTTGCCGGAGAAACCATGATTGCAGAATTGAAGGCAATTGGTAAAACCAGTGGTAAAATCGGTATTATTGGTGTTAACACTGCTACAAATTCAACTATGGACAGAGAAAATGGCTTTAGAGGTGTGGTTGAAGCAGCCGGATATACCATATTAACCACAGAGTATAAAGATGGGGATGCTGCTGCATCTCAAGAGTCTGCATATGGTTTTATTGCCGGTAATGAGGATTTGGTAGGACTATATGGAACTAACGAAGGCTCAACTGTAGGTGTAGGTAATGCAATAAAAGCTTCTAACAAAGATATTATTGGAATCGGATTTGACAAATCAGATGCCATATTGGGACTGTTAAACGATGGCAGCCTAAAAGCTGCAATGGCACAAAATCCGTTTACAATGGGTTATCTAGGAGTGGCGCAAGCCTATGCAGCTTTAAATGACGAAAGCACAGGCCCGGCTGTTATTGATACCGGCGTAGCTGTTTTAAGAGGCAAATAAATTTCTCCTCTTTTATATAAGTCGTTAGAATCTATAAAAAGAGTTGTATCGGAATGAAGAGAATGATTCAGACCGTAACAACTCTTTTTTTCTTGAAAGGATTTTAAAATTAAAAAGCTTTTATTTTTAAATTATTCTACTTAGATGAATATTGAGAAAATAGAAAGAATATTATTTTCTA
>JANQMT010000029.1:0-25875 GCA_028279945.1 Clostridia bacterium | reverse complement strand
GTAATGAAAATTTTATACCTAATGTCTCTCAACATAAATCATAATGCAAGAGTATCATTATATATTGACCATTTTTGCCAATTCTAATGAGTGAAGCTTACATCAAATTGTTATTTCCCAAACTTCTCTTCAATTAACTTATTAATCATATTCAACATCAATAAAACCGTAAAATTCCGATTCCAACTTCTATCGGAATGTATGGATTGAAATTTTTTACAGTGTATCGCATCATCAAACGCAGCTGCAATATAGATTAGCCCTACAGGTTTTTCTTCTGTCCCTCCGCCGGGACCTGCTATTCCTGTAACAGACATGCAGATTCTGCTTTGTGTCTTCTCCTTTAAGCCTTTTACCATTTCAATGGCCGTCTCTTCGCTGACAGCTCCATATTTAGTGAGTGTTTCTTGTTTGACACCTAACGCATCCATTTTTGCAGTATTACTGTAAGTCACCATGCCTCTATCAAATACTTTAGATATCCCCGGAATATCAGTTATTTTATAAGAAAAACCGCCCCCTGTGCAGGACTCTGCCGCAGAAATACTGAGATTGTATTTAAACAGCTTCTTTGTCACCACCTCAATTAACTCTTCATCATTATAACTATAGATATAATCTCCTAATCTTTTAGTAATCTCACCACATAATTCATCCACAGCATTTTTCGCTTCTGTCAATGTCTTTCTTCTTGAAGTCACCCTAAGGCTCACTTCACCAACTTTAGCATATGTTGCTAATGTAGGATCTGTCTGAGAGGAAATGAGATCATTCAGTTCATTCTCCAAAGAAGATTCGCCGATACCAAAAAATCTTATCATCTTAGAATGAATCACATAAGATGATTTTTTTTCCAGATACTTAGTTGCATAATATTCATACATATGTTTCATTTCTCTGGGAGGGCCGGGCATACAAATTGCAATTTTGCCATTTTTTTCTAATGCAAAGCCCGGTGCTGTTCCTATGTCATTTTGAAACACCTCTGCATGTTCAGGCAAGTATGCTTGTTTGGCATTATTACTTGTCATATTTCGTTTGAGACATTTAAAAAAATCATCGATTCGATCATAAGACGGTTGATGCAGTATCAATTCATCCCCTAAAACCTCTGCAACTATTTCCTTGGTTAAATCATCCTGAGTAGGACCTAAACCTCCGGTTGTAATAATCAGATCATTATCTTTAAAAGCATAATTCAATATTTCTTTTAATCTATTAGGATTATCACCCACTGTAAAATGGTATAATACATTAATACCTAACTGGTTTAATTGCTGAGATAAATAAACCACATTGGTATTGGTGGTCTGACCAAAAAGTAGTTCTGTTCCTACACTGACTAAAGCACAATTCATTACTGTTCCCCCTTAAACAATTCTTTATTTTTTAAAACATAATCCAATCCTGAAATAACAGTCATTAAAACTGCAACCCATAAAGCGATACGATCAAATGGGAAATGCACTAACTCGAATGGATAATTTTTAAGTAATATACTAATAATGGCTATCATTTGCGTAATGGTCTTTGCCTTACCCCACTTACTTGCCGCTATGACTTTACCGGCACTTGAAGCTACAGCTCTTAAAATACTGATTGTAAATTCTCTGGATAGAATGACAATAACCATCCACGCCGGAATATCTCCCAGCTCTACTAAACACACTAAAGCTGACGTCACCAAAAGCTTATCGGCCAAAGGGTCCATCAATTTGCCGAAATTGGTGATAAGATTATATTTTCTTGCTATATATCCGTCTAATGCATCCGTAGCCGATGCAATAAGAAATACAGCTGCTGCATAGTAATATAATCTATAAAGCAATATCACAACAAAAACCGGAATCAGCAGAATTCTTAATAAAGTTAATTTATTGGGTAAGTTCATTTACACACTCTCCTATCAAATCATACTCTACCGCATCAATGATTTTGAGATCTACAAATGTCCCAGGTCTTAGAATCTCATTGGATTTAAAGATAACAGCATTATCTATTTCTAACGCATCATATTGAGTTCTCCCTATATATACATCTTCTTCATCGACTTTTTCCTCAACAAGCACAGTATAAATTTCACCAATTTTAGATTGGTTGATTTCTTCAGAAATAGATTGCTGTAACTGCATTAATGTATCTCTTCTCATTTCTTTAATTTCTTCGTCGATTTGATCAGCCATTGAATACGCCGAAGTACCTTCTTCAGGGGAGTAAGTAAAAACACCCATTCTCTCAAATCTCATGTCTTTCACAAATCGGACAAGCTCTTGAAATTCTTCTTCGGTTTCTCCCGGCAGTCCAACGATAAGTGTCGTACGAATATGTATATCCGGTATGGCTTTCCTTAAATTTTGTATGGCTTCTATGCTCTGCTCTTTTGTCGCTTTTCTGTTCATGGCCTTTAACAAACGATTATTACAATGCTGTAAAGGAATATCCATATAGTTACATACCTTGTCGGTTTCTTTTATAGCTCTTATTAAATCTTCCGTTATTAAATGCGGATAACAGTACATCAATCTAATCCAGTTAATCGCCTCTATTTTGGACATCTCCCTAACCAGTTCAGGTAATCGATGAGATTGGTATAAATCAATACCATAATTGGTCGTATCTTGAGCAACTAAAGTAATCTCTTTACACCCCTGCTCCGCTAAATGATTCGCTTCATTTAAAATGTCTTCAAAAGGTCTGCTCCTATAAGCTCCACGAATAAATGGTATACTGCAATAAGAACAGCGATTATCGCATCCTTCTGCAATTTTGAGATACGTCGTATAATTGGGCGTCATTATGGTTTGCCCCATATCCAAAAAAGATTGATTGTTATATGGACTAATGGTTAATATCCGTTTCTTTTTTAGTGTATCTTCAATCACTTGGTTAATATTGTGATAGTCATTGACACCAATCATAGCATCCACTTCAGGCAATTCATCAAATAATTCCTTACCATAGCGTTGACTCAAACACCCTGATACCATAAGCAGCTCACATCTTTGATCCTTATATGCTGCCATCTCTAAAATGGTATCAATGGACTCTTGCTTGGCATCATTAATAAAACCACAAGTATTAACCATAATGACTTCTGCTTCATCAGGGTTAAAAACCAACTGATGCCCATACGCTTCCATTATATTTGCTACGGACTCAGAGTCCACTGTATTTTTTGGACATCCTAATGTTTCTATATATACTTTCATGATTTACTCCGTTTCATTGGATAGTTCTTCGAGTTCTTCTTTTGTTAACAACACTCTTCTCGGTTTACTGCCTTCATGTGCGCCAACAATACCTCTCTCTTCCATCTCATCCATTAATCTTGCCGCACGATTATAACCAATTCTAAATCGTCTTTGAAGCATAGAAACTGACGCCTGTTCAGCCGAAACCACCAGATCAATGGCTTCTTTTAGAAGTGAATCTGCTTCATTGGAAGACATATCGACTTTACCGGATTCGATGGTATCAATAATCTCTTCAGAATAATTGTTCGTATTGGTTTGATCTTTTACAAATTGAATAACCCTTTCCACTTCATGATCCATAATTAATGAACCCTGTATTCGGGTAGGCTTTGACATCCCTGAAGGATAAAATAACATATCCCCACGGCCAAGTAGTTTTTCTGCCCCTCCCATATCTAAAATGGTTCTTGAATCCACCATTGAGGATACCGCAAAGGCTATTCTTGAAGGAACATTCGCTTTGATAACACCTGTTATAACATCCACAGATGGTCTTTGGGTTGCAACGATTAAGTGCATACCTGCTGCTCTTGCCATTTGGGCTAATCTGCAAATCGCTTCCTCAACTTGTGCAGGAGAAGCCATCATTAGATCTGCTAATTCATCAATGACAATAACAACCTGCGGCATAGAATCTTTTCCTGCCCTTGCCATCTTTTTATTGTAAGACTCTAAGTCTCTTACACTTTCTTCTGCAAATGCTTTATATCGATTGGTCATCTCTTGAACTGCCCAATTCAAGGCAGCAGCCGCTTTTCCAGGGTCTGTGACAACGGGAATAAGCAAATGCGGAATGCCGTTAAATACATTCAACTCAACAACCTTGGGATCGATTAGAAGCAGCTTAACTTCTTCAGGGCGTGCTTTATATAAAATACTGATAATAATGCTATTGATACATACGCTTTTACCGGACCCGGTTGCACCTGCTATTAACAAGTGGGGCATTTTTCCCAAATCCGTCACCATAGGATTCCCAGAAATATCCTTTCCTACTGCAAAAGTGATCTTGGACGGATGCTTTTTAAATGTACTGCTTTCTAATACTTCTCTTAAAGTAACCGGTGTATTAGCTTCATTTTGGATTTCAATACCTACAGCCGCTTTTCCAGGTATAGGCGCTTCCATTCGAATACTGGATGCTTCTAAATTCAATGCAATATCATCAGAAAGTCTAACAATACTGCTGACTTTAACGCCGGGACTGGGTTGAATCTCATATCGTGTTACGGTTGGACCTTTGCTGACTTCCAAAACTTTAGCCTTTACACCAAAATTATGCAGCGTTTCTTCAAGCTTTTCTGCTTTTGCCACCAGATTATCTCTATCATATGTATTATGCCTCTTGCTTTTAAGTTTATTTAATAAATCCAATTTTGGCAGCTGATAGTTTTCATCGGGATCAGGTGCCAAATTAATTTTAATATTTTCAACTTCCGGTTTAGGCAAATCAACATTTTTTTTCTTTTCTTTCGCTTCTTTAACAGAATTGACACTTTCAGCTTGCCCTTCCTGCTCAGCAATACTTTTAATGGATACTTCTTTTTTATTAAACAGCTGCTCATCTTTCATATAATCAATGATCTTAATTTGCTTTTGATTATAGTCGCCAGATTCTTGTTTTTGCTGCTCTCGTCCATGGATTTGCTCTTCTTGTAAATCATCTTTAATCACCATCTTTTCAGCGGCCGTTTCTGTGATTAATTTGTTTTTTTCTTTTAGGCTTGTTATGAATGTACTGATTGGCGTGCCTGTTAATAATATTACGCTTATAATCAATATCGTAATGGCAAAAATATAAGTTCCCGGCTCCCCAAACCAATTGATAAAAATAACACATAGTAATCCGCCTACTATGCCGCCGCCATCTAAAGCAATCCCATGATTATACATTGCCTTTACCATGTCCATAGATAAGCTGTATTCAGCTAACTCATCATAAAAACGAATTGAATTCATCATGATTAATGCTAGAAATACTAATGAAAGAAATATGACGGACTTTTTACCAACATTCTGTATTTTACCAATCAGCAGTAATATACCATATCCTAATAAATAATAAGGCAGTATAAATGCAGAACTTGCAAAACACCCCTTTAAAATACTTTCAAAAAATACGCCGACACGCCCTACAGCTTCGCTATGAAAAGAAATCAATAAGAAAATACCGCAAGCAATCACAATTAAAGCTGTTATCTCATTCCTTAGTTTGCTAGGCGCTTTTGAACCCTTATCTTCTGAAACAGGTTTGTCACGTGTGTCTCGCACAGGTTTTTTCCTTGAAGTTGATTTAGTTTTAGAATTTGATCTTGAATTTCTTTTATTTTTAGCTTCACTCATTCATTTAGCACTCCCTTATTTGTAGTTGAACAATGGTTGAACGATGGTTGAACAATGGTTAAACGATGGTTCCACTATTGTTTTACTATTGTTCCACTATTGTTCCACTACCTTCTATATCATCGTTAATAAAATAATTATAATACCCAACGCCCAAGTATAATAAGAAAAATAGTGCAGTTTTTTACTGGTAACCAGTTGAATCATCACTCTAATTGCAGCATATCCCGAAATAGCTGAGGCAAGTATCCCTGCAAAAAGAACCCCGTAAGAAGTACCGTTCATGCCTTGATCCAGGGCTTTAACAAACTCAATACCACCTGCACCCAGTACAGCCGGTAAAGAAATCAAAAAAGAAAATTTAACCGTTAATTCTTTATTAAGTCCTCTAAATAAACTACCTACTATTGTCGCACCTGATCTTGAGATGCCCGGTGCTATAGCAGCACCCTGAAATAAACCGACGATCAATGCATCACCGTATTTCATGGACTTGATGGTTTTATTCCCTTTGGATATTCTCTCAGACAACCATAATAGAGTCCCTGTTATCATCAGCCCCACTCCTACAGATGCCACTGATTTATATAGTGATTCAAAGAAGTCGGAAAAACCAATCCCAATGATTGCAGTTGGAATACAAGCTGTAATAATCATTAATCCAAGCTTTCTATGTACATTTTTATGGATATTCAATCCTTTTCCTGTAACCAATTCTAGTATTACCATAAAGAATTCTTTAATTAAGATGGATATATCTTTGAAATATACGATAATAATTGAAATTAGTGTTCCAAAATGCAGCATTGCAGCAAAAAACAATATACTGTCTTCATCAACTTGCATTAGGTTTTGTAATATTGCAAGATGACCCGAACTGCTTACTGGGAGAAATTCCGTTAATCCCTGAACAATACCTAGTATAATGGCTTTCATAAATGTCAATGTGATTCCCCCTCATTATAATGTTATCTATAAGATTATATCATAAGGCAATAATCGGGGCTAATAGTTTTATTATTTATAAGTAGCAACTTTAATCCATATAAAAAGCCCCGACCGCCTATTGAATAATATGCGGTCGGGGCAATTTATAATAATATAAGGGAGAGAATTTATACCAGTATTGCATAAACTGGTATAACTATCATACCTAAAATAGTAGATAGTCCAACCATTGCTGATGCATATTCCGGTTCCACATCATAATATTTTGCTGCTATTGCAGTATTTGCCTGGGCAGGCATCCCAGCTTCTAATATAAAAACTTTCATGATAAGCCCTGAGATACCTAAGGGCATTAATAATGCTATAATTACTAAAGGGCTGATTATAAATCTGCCTATAAGTCCAATTATCGTCGTAGTGTCTATTATTAAATCATTCTTTTTAATTAAAGCGATATTGACGCCAATAAACATGATGGATAAAGGAACAGCCAGATTACCTAAATATCTTAAAGACTCTAACAAAAAATAAGGTAGTTGAATGTCCATTAATACCAATAGATACCCCATCATGATTGCCACTAACCCCGGCGTAATCGTCCTTTTAATGCTGGGTAATAAACTTTTCCAAGTGATTTTATCTTTATTGTTGACATTTGCCAATACATAGGCTCCTAATGTCCAAAATGTAATGTTATTGGCCATGAAGAATAAAAATACATATGGTAAGCTTTTTTCACCCAATATAGCCACATTGACCGGCACACCAATAAACAGGCTATTAGAAAATGCAAAGTTAAGAATAAAAATTATTTTCTTTTCTCTATTAACCTTTAAAAATTTTGAAATAATAGCTGCTATTACAATCAAGATAATCATGCTGGCCATAGCAACCAAGACATACTTTAACGACGGTATTAAAACATCTTTTTCAAAATTTGTAGTTATACTTACCAGCGCCATTGCAGGAATCGCAATTTTTATAACCACTTTGGTAAACAATTCAGCTATCTCTTTATTGAACAATCCCCTCTTTGTAAAGAAAAACCCTACTCCCATCATGATAAAGATTGTTAGTATACTATATATTCCACTAATCATTATTTTTCTTCCCCTAATTCAGTATTTTCCTAATTACTTTTGAAAGACTATATTCCCATTAAGTCTGGAAGCCATAATGAAATTTGAGGAACAAATGTAATCAATGCTAATGCTACCAGCATAGCTAATATAAAGGGGAGTACTTTATAAGAAATCTCTTTAAGAGGCGTTTTCGAAATATTGCATGCAACGTATAAATTTATGCCTACAGGAGGAGTTGCTAGCCCTATCGCTAAGTTTACTGTCATGAATACACCAAATACTACTGGATCTACTCCAATTTCAAATATTACCGGTAAAAGTATCGGTACGAGGATATAGTAAGCAGATATTGCATCAATAAAGCATCCTGCAATAAGGAAAATTAGATTCATTAATAACAGTAATCCTATTTTGCTGGTGGTTAGAGCCAATAATGTAGCAGCCATATCATTGGCTATTCGGCCGGTTGTCAACACCCAAGCAAATACACTGGCATTTGCAATAATAAACATTACGGCAGCTGATGCAACAGACGACTCTACCAACAATTTATACAAATCTTTAATTTTTATTTCTCGATATATGAAAAGCCCTACAAATAATCCATAAACCACTGCCACTCCTGCTGCTTCAGTGGGCGTTACAAATCCGCCGTAAATCCCACCTAAAATAATTACAGGTGTCAATAGTCCCCAGAAAGCATCTAAAAAAGCTTTACCGACCTCTTTCATAGAAACCTTTTTTCTCTTTTTAATATTGGGGTTCTTTCTGATCATAATTAAACTAACAAGAATGAGCGATATCCCCATTAATAATCCAGGTATTATTCCGGCAATAAATAATCTGCCAATAGAAACTTCCGCCAATACACCGTAGACAACAAAAGCAATACTTGGAGGGATAACAATTCCGATTCCTCCTGATGAAGCCATCAATGCCGAAGCCATTCCTTTATTGTATCCTTCATGAACCATGGCAGGAATCAATATTGATCCTAAAGCTGCTACTGTCGCAGGACCGGATCCTGATATTGCAGCAAAGAAACATGCTACGATTACAGTTACAAGGGCAAGTCCTCCCTTGAAATGTCCTACACATACATTTGCAAATTGGATTAATCTTTTTGATATACCGGCTTTTTCCATGATAACGCCTGCAAGAATGAAAAAAGGTATTGCAAGTAAACTAAATTTTCCAATTGCAGAATACATCATAGAAGGGAAAATTGTAAGAGGAAAATCAAATAGTACGATTGTGATAATTGCGGATAATCCTAAAGATACAGATATAGGTATGTTACAAAAGATAAAAACTGCAAATAGTCCAAATAATAAAAATCCCATTATCTCTCTTCCTTCCTTAGTATTTTGATTTGTTTGTATCCTGCTTCGATAGCTCTAAATAATATTAATAATGCTCCTAAAGGAATTGCAAGACTAATAACAGATTCATGCATTTCAAGTACCGGAGTTCTTACATTAAACTTAAATTGATTTTCAAGCATTTCTATTCCATATTTAAATAATATACCCATTAAAATAACCGTTGTGCCTGTGGATACCATTACAACATATTTTTGAAATTTTTGTGGAAATAAATCTGTTATAGCCGTTAGACCAAGATGCGCTTTATATTTAAAAGCAAGTGCAGAGGCAATCATTGTATTCCATATTAATAACAAAATTAGTAATTCTTCAGTAAAAGATATAGATGCATGAATAAAATATCGTGAAACAACATTAATAAAATTTACTGAAACCATAACAAGCAAAGAAAATGCTAATAATATTTCTTCCAATTTATTATAAAATTTTATCAATTACTTTCCTCCTCATTAAGAGTAGCACTACAAAGCTTAAGAGCCTCGTAGTGCATCAACTATCAAAATTATAGCGTTCACTAAAGGTTGTCCTGTTTTTTGATTAAGTTATTATTTTTTGTATCCAAATGCCTCCATAAGTTCTAAGCCTAGAATTTCTTCCCATTGTTCATATAATGGTACCATTGCTTCTTGGAATACAGCTATTTCTTCCGGTGATAATTCATTTACTTCCATTGTTTCTTGTAAGCTGGCTATTTTTTCTTCATTGACAATTCTAGCTCTCTCTTTTTGATGAGCCATAGCTGCCGTACCTGCTTCTTGGAAAATCGCTTTGTCTTCATCACTTAATGTATCCCATAAATTGGTGCTGACACTTAATAATAGTGCATCATACACATAATTAGATAAAGTTAAATATTTTTGTACTTCGTCAAGTTTAGATGATGAAATGATGTCTACCGGATTTTCTTGACCATCAATTGTACCTTGCTGTAATGCAGTAAATACTTCTGCAAAGTTCATTGCTGTTGGGTCTGCACCCATCAAGTCAAATAAGTCAAGAAACATTTTTATACCTGGAACACGCATTTTTAAATTTTCAAAATCGGATGGCTGTGTAATAGGTCTAACATTATTTGTCATCTGTCTGTAGCCAGATTCGCCTAATGCTAGGGGCACTACGCCATTTTCTTCTGCTATTTCAAAGATTAATTCTCCACCTTTTCCATTAATAGCTGCATCTGCTTCTTCATAGGTAGGAATCATCCAAGGCATGTTGAGGGCTGTAAATCTTTCGTCAACGATTGTATATACAATGGTTGAGTGAATATCTACATCCGTAATACCGGTTTGGACATTTTCTATTCCCTTCATTTGGTTTCCGCCGGCTAATTGCTCATTTGGATAGATATCTACTAAGTATCTACCTTCTGTTTTTTCCTCAATGATCTCTTTAAATCTCATTGCACCTTCATACCATGTTGAGTTTTCGCTTATTGTAATACTCATTTTCAATGTCTTTGCTTTAACTTGTTCTTCTCCGTCACCAGCATCTTCTCCGCCGCCACCACATGCAGCAAGCGAAAATGCCAATACAAAAACCAAAACAATACTCAATATTTTCTTTAACATAATTCTCCTCCTTATTTAAGGTACCAAAATAATTTTATTGCCTTCACCATTCTTAAGCAGCTCAAATGCACTTTCAAATTCACTTAAAGGCATTTCATGGCTTACAATTTCAATTACATTTAGTTTATTACTGTTGATTAGGTTTCTCATCTTTGTCCATGTATCATCCATTTTTCTGCCATGAATCCCAATTATTTTAGCTTCTTTGAAAACAACATCCACACTTAAATCTATTGCTGCTTTTTCCGAAGGCAAGCTAGCCAGTATAACTCCTCCTCCTTTCCTCAAAAACTTAAAGCTTTGAATTATTGCAGGAATACTTCCTGAACTATCAATAATAATGTCTGTACCTACTTCATTGGTTTCCTCTAGAATATTTAATACCACATTATCCTTTAAAGGATTTAGGGTAATATCTGCTCCAATTTTTTTAGATAATCTTAATCGATTTTCATTTATATCAGTGGCTATTATTTTTGAAGCACCTGCTGTTTTTGCAGCAGTAATGGTCAACAAACCTATGGGACCGCAACCCATTACTACTATATTTTTTCCCAAAAAATCCATTTCTGATACAGCACGTACTCCGACGCCTAGTGGTTCCATCATGGCACCGACTCTTTTATCCATATTCATATCAATTTTGTAAGCACATTTTTCGGGTATTTTAGCATACTCTGCAAAACAACCATCTGTATGGACACCAAATATTTTCATGTTGACACATATATGCTGCAAATCATGTTTACACTGGTAACAGGTTCCGCAGGGAATATGAGTTTCTGCAACAACTCTATCTCCTACTTTAATGTTATTTACGTTTTCTCCAACTTCAACGACTTGACCACAAAATTCATGACCCATTACCAAGTTTTCTTTTATATTTGCATTTTGAGCCCATGAATTCCAATCATATATATGCATGTCTGTGCCACATATAGCAGCTGCTTCCACTTTAACCAATACTTCATCGGATGTAATAGTCGGTATATCAATTTGTTGTAATACCGCACCCGAAGCTTTTTTGTCCTTTACCACTGCAAGCATTTTATTTTTCAATCCAGCATAACACCTCCATCTACATCCGTGATTTCACCGGATACGTGGTTCGCCAAATCAGATGACAAGAATAATACAACATTAGCTATATCTTCAGGATTTGCAAATTTTCTTAAAGGTATACTATTTATCAGTGTTTTTTTAGAATCTTCTTTAAGGCCTTCAAGCATCTTGGTATCTGTAGGACCGGGGCAAACTGCGTTGACATTAATGCCATAAGGCCCACCTTCTCTTGCCAACCCTTTGGTCAATCCTATTACGCCGGCTTTTGAAGCCCCATATACGGAATTTCCGAAAAACCCTCCCCCTTTTTTTCCAGCAATCGACGCAATATTTATTATTTTACCATATTTTTGTTTCATCATAATAGGAAAAGTTTCGCGGCATGTATAAAAAACGCCTTTTAAGTTAACATTCATGACCATATCCCAATCTTGATCTGTTACATCTACAAATGGTTTTGTGTTGACAATACCTGCACTGTTTATTAAAATATCTATTCTACCATAGGTATCCATCACTAGGTCTATTGCTTTTGCAATATTATATTTGTTGGTAACATCTACTGAGTATGCATGACTTTTTGATCCGGATTTTCGTATTTCATTACTGACATTTTCAGCTTCCAGTATATTAATATCGAAAATATTAACGATGGCATTGGCACTTCCGTATTTTAAAGCTATTTCTTTTCCTATGCCTTGACATCCACCGGTAATGACAACTATCTTTTCTGAAAAGTCCATATTAGCACCTCTATTCCTTCACTTCACTATATTGCAATAAGTTAAATCCTGTTTGGCTATCGAATAGTCTGTTAATGTTGGGGGAATCATAACCCACTATTAGAAATTCTACAGTGGCTAAAATAATATTTTCACATTCAGAAATATGTCCAGCGTACAAATTGGTATGCTTATCACCAAACACGCCATGTAAGTGAATACTGGTCTCTCCGTTTTCCTGTCCGATGGTACCTTGACACGTAATTAGTTCCAGCGGTCCTTCAACAATCACAGGTTCAGAATATTTAATATTAATTATATTATCCGGGTCATCGATTGCATAGACATAGGACGCTTTTTTTAAACTGCCTATGCAACTAATAACATTGCCGTTTTTTATATTATTTTGTTGGCATACTTTTTTTAATTCTTGAATTAAATCAGTATCCGGCAACAGCCTGCCGGCTATCATCGTATTATCTTTAACAATAATTTGTGCCACCTCCATCATAATGATTTAATATTGAGTTAAAGCATTATCTTTCATATTCTTAAAATGGATATCATCCATCAATATTTGCTAATTATTAATCCAGTGGATAGCAGCGCCTTCCAGGCTCAGAGCTGCTTCTCCCATACTTTCACTAACCGTTGGATGTGCATGTATGGTTGAAATCAATTCATCTTCCGTAGCTTCCAAACGTATTGCCAGAGCAGCTTCTGCTATGATATCCGTTGCTCTTGGGCCCATTATATGAACACCCAATATTTCGCCGTACTTTTTGCCTGCGATGATCTTCACCATACCTACGCCATCGTTTTCTATAACAGATTTACCATTCCCTGCTAGTGGAAATCTTCCAACCTTATATTCTATACCTTGTTTTTTTACCTGTTCTTCAGTCATTCCTACACCTGCTATTTCAGGATGCGTATAGATACAAGATGGAATTGTATTTGGAAAATACGCGGTATCATGTCCCAGTGCGTGTTCCACTGCGGCTACGCCTTGGGCCGAGGCAGCATGTGCCAACATGATCTGACCATTGCAGTCTCCAATGGCATAGATACCGGGTATATTCGTTTCAAAATTATTATTGACAAGAATTTTATTACGGTCCATTTTAATTTTAAGGTTTTCAAGTCCGGCATCTGCAGTATTTGGTTTTCTACCTACAGCAACCAATACAAGTTCGCTGGATAATTGCTGTTCTTTACCATTGCAGTCGATGCTGGAGATTAAATTCTCTGAATCTTTCTTTACTCCGGTCAGTTTAGCTTCATTGATAAACGTAACCCCTTGTTTTTTAAGTTCTTGCTTAATCTGCGAAGTCATCTCGCCATCTATCATTGGTAATATTTCAGGAAGCAGTTCTACCACTGTCGTTTTGCATCCAAGAGAAGCATACAAACCGGCAAATTCTACTCCAATTACCCCTCCGCCTACAATAACAATAGATGCCGGAGGTTTAGGCAGACTGAGGGCATCTGTACTATCAATAACACCAGGCAAGTCAGCACCGGGGAAATTCAAATGAACCGGAACCGATCCAAGGGCCAAAATAATATGATCGCCCTTTAAAATTTGATCTCCGACTCTTACAGTATGAGCATCTTCCAAAACACCTTTACCTTTGTGAATCTTAACTTTATTTGCTTTTAACAGCCCTTCTACACCACCGACTAACCGATTGATGACAGATTGCTTTCTTTTCATTAATGCGTTCCAATCAACCTTTACACCCTCTGCTTTAAGACCAATTGCTTCACCATGTAATACTGCCTGGTATAGTTCAGCTGTATGAAGCAGTACCTTTGTGGGTATACAGCCTACATTCAGACAGGTTCCACCTACTTTTTCTGTTTCTATTAAATGTACTTCAGCATTCAATTGGGCGGCACGAATTGCTGCAACATATCCGCCGGGCCCCCCACCTAATACGATAACTTTTTTTGACATTTATAGGCCTCCTTCAATTACAACATTAGATATGGCTGTTCCAAGAGAAGTCGTAATTTTTTCATAAAAACTGCCGCTACAGCACCATCAATTAAACGGTGATCAAAAGAAAGACAAAGGTTCATCATAGGTCGAACCATAACTTCACCCTCTACAACTACCGGCTTGTCTACAATACGGCATACACCGAGTATCGCACTTTCCGGAGAGTTTATTATTGGGGTAAACTGATCAACACCATACATGCCCAGATTGGATATTGTAAAGGTTCCTCCGCTGATCTCATCCGGTAAGAGTTCCCCTTTACGGGCTTTCTCTCCCAGTATACCGATTTCATTTTTGAGTACACGAATGGATTTATTTTGACCATCTTTAATAATCGGAACAATTAAACCATCTTCCAGTGCAACGGCAATACCTATATGGACTGATTCATGTTGATATATTTGTCCATTGATTAAACTTCTGTTGATTGCTTGATGTTCGGTTAATGCCTGAGATACGGCTCTGGCAATTATTTCTGTAAATGAATATTTTTCACCATTTGCTTTAGTAATTTTCTCTTTAAATCCTTTTGCCTCTGTCATATCAACTTCATAAGTCATGTTAACATGGGGTGTATTTTGCCAACTGCTGGTCATGCGTTCTGCTATAACCTTACGCATTCCACTAAGCGCTGCTCCCAAATCAGATACTGTCTTTAACTCTACCGGCTTTGAAACAGCTAGTACATCTGACTTCATAATACGAGAATCTTTTTGAATGTCTGTTAAATTAATCCCCTCTTCATCCGCTACTTTTACAGCAAGAGGTGATGCTTTTGGTACATTTTCTTTAAAGTTGAGTATATCTCTTTCAATAATACGTCCACTCGGACCTGAACCATTTACCAAAGAAATATCTATATCCATTTCTCTAGCTAATTTTTTTGCCGCAGGGGATGCTTTAATACGGCCTTTATCAGTAGCTAAAGCATTATCATTGTTTTCGACACTTTTTTGTGTTACGGTTTCTTCTTGGTTTGCTTGAGATTCTTCAGTTTCAGTTGCTGATAAGGTGTCTTCTATCTTTTCTCCGGGTTCTCCTATTACTGCCATAAGACCCGTTACATCCATGGTATCTCCTTCACTAACAAGAATCTTCAGCAATGTGCCGTCAGCGGGAGATTCAATAACATTATTAATTTTATCGGTTTCTATTTCAACCAGAGCTTCACCGGCTGTAACTGTGTCGCCAACCGCTTTATTCCATTTAACAACGGTTCCTTCAGTCATGGTAAGGCCTAATTTAGGCATTAAAACATTGGTCGCCATATTTTCCTCCTTATCGTGAATCATCTATTTTAATATACGACTTCTTTAACTGCAGCTATTATATCCTGTGGGTTAGGATAAATATGATCTTCCAGCGCAGGACTAAATGGAGGTATGACATTAGGCCCTGTAACACGTTTAATAGGTGCATCTAAATAGTCGAAAAGTTCATCAAAAATTTGAGCAGCAATTTCCCCTGTATATCCGCTGCGTCTTACGCCTTCTTGAACCAATACAACCCTGTGTGTTTTCTTGACAGATTGTTCTATGGTTTCCCAATCCAATGGTACAAGCGACCTTAAATCAATGACTTCTGCATGGATGCCTTGTTTTGCCAGTTCTTCTGCCGCCTTCAATGCAAATAACGTCTGCCTGGAATATGCAATAATGGTTACATCATCGCCACTGCGCTTAATATCTGCTTCACCTAATGGAATTAAGTATTCTTCCTCCGGAACTTCCCCCTTGCTGGCATATAGAATTTTGTGTTCCACACATATTACAGGATCGTCATCACGGATTGCAGATTTTAGCAGCCCTTTTGCATCATAAGGCGTGCTTGGTGCAATTACTTTCAATCCCGGGAAGTGCGTAAACAACGTTTCCAAACTCTGAGAATGCTGACCTGCATTTCTTCGTCCTGCCCCACCCGGAGCTCTTATAACCATAGGGACTGAAACCTGTCCACCGGTCATATAGCGCATTTTAGCCGCTTGGTTGACAATAGGATCCAGACATATTGGGGCAAAGTCTACATACATAAGTTCAACGATTGGTCTTAGACCTCTCATAGCAGCACCTACAGCCATTCCTGTAAATCCATTTTCCGAAATAGGGGTATCGATTACTCTCAACGGTCCGAATTCTTCTAAAAACCCTTTCGTCAAGCCGAAAACGCTGCCCATAACACCCATGTCTTCTCCTAAAACAAAAACTGAGCTGTCTCGAACCATTTCTTCATGCATTGCTTCTTTTATTGCTTGACCGTAAGTCATTTTTTTCACCTGACAACACCTCTTTCATTATCCACTGTGTATACATCATCCATAACTTTGGCTGCATCCGGATAAGGTGATTCCTCAGCAAACTCTACTGCTTTTTCAATTTCTTCATATACTTCTTGGTCGATTGCATCTAATTCTGCCTTTGTAGCTAGTTCATATGATAATATATCATCTTTCATACGTTCTATAGCATCAAGCTTCAACCATTTGTCCATCTCTTCCTTAGCTTTATATACCTGTGGGTCTCCTTCATAATGACCGTGATATCGATAGGTTTTTGCCTCAATTATAGTCGGCCCATTTCCTTCACGCGCATACTGTGCAGCTTCTAAAACTGCTTCATAAACAGCATAAACATCATTGCCGTCTACTACCACGCCTGGAATGCCATATCCTTTTGCTCTTTCGGCAATGTCTTCAACATTACAAACTCTGTCTATACATACGGATACACCATACTTATTGTTTTCACAAACGTATACAACCGGGAGCTTCCAAGCAGAAGCCATGTTCAGGGATTCATGAAAATATCCTTCGTTGGAAGCCCCGTCACCAAAGAAAACCAGTGTCACTTCGTCTTTATTAAGAATTTTTGATGCTAGAGCAGAACCTGAACCAATGGCAATTCCGGCGCCTACTATACCATTAGCACCTAATATACCCAGATTTAAATCAGCAATGTGCATAGATCCGCCTTTACCTTTACAGTAACCCGTTTCTTTACCAAAAAGCTCTGCCATCATCATGTCGGTTTTACAACCTTTAGCAATACAATGTCCATGTCCACGATGCGTTGATACGATATAATCATTTTCTCTTATAGCATTACAAGCCCCCACCGCAACGGCTTCCTGGCCAATATAAGTATGAATATTTCCTGCCAATAAAGCCTGAGTGAATAGTTCTGAAGCTTTATTTTCAAATAAACGTAATCGTTTCATTTCTTTATAAAAGTTTAAAGATAATTCTTTATCTTTCTTGCTCATGCCATATCCCCTTTCTAGTTTAATGTTAATGGCTTATTATCAACGACAAACAATTGTTTTATCATTATTGATTAATCATGCTTTTTATTTACGCAAGTTTTATGCCAAAACAAAAACGTCTAAAAACCGAGGTTTTTGTCAAAAAAAATAAATAAGTGATCATATTAATATGCTCAAAATATGATCACTTATACTTAAAACCGTTGGTATTCGTAGTATCTAACGTTTTGCTCAATTTTTGAACAGTGTTAGATAATTTAACACTCAATGTTATATTTTTTTATTTTGCTGTAAAGAGTATTTCTTGCTACTCCCAATAATTTTGCAGCCAACGAAATATTGCCGTCGCAATGGGTGACAGCGTCTACAATAGCTTGATATTCGGCTTGTTCCAAGGATAGTATCTTATTATCCTTCTTGAATTCTTGTTTATCACTCAATATATTTTGGGGTAAATGATCAGGTAAAATATGATTTTCTTCAGTAAAATTGACGGATCTTTCTAATGCATTCTCCAATTCTCTTACATTACCCGGCCATGGGTATTGATTGAAAATTTCCATGGTTTTAGAATCCAGTGTATATTTTGTATGATGTTCTTTTGATAATTTATTTAAAAAATAATCGGTCAAAAGATTGATATCCCCATTTCTTTGGCTTAAAGGCGGTATGTTGATGGTCAGTACATTAAGCCTAAAAAAGAGATCATGACGGAATGTGCCTTCGTTAATCTGCTTATTTAAGTCTTTGTTAGTAGCAGCTATTACTCGCACATCAACCGGAAAAGTCTTTTTTCCGCCTACTCTGGTAACTTCTTTTTCTTGAAGGACTCTAAGAAGTCGAACTTGCATGTCAAAGCTCATTTCACCAATTTCGTCCAAAAACAGCGTGCCTCCGGCAGCCATTTCAAATTTTCCTGGCCGCCCTCCCCTTTGAGCACCTGTGAACGCACCTTCTTCATACCCAAAAAATTCACTCTCAATCAATTCTCTCGGAATAGCGCCACAATTCACAGCAACAAATGGGCCTTGAGCTCGAGCACTGGCATTATGAATAGCCTGAGCAAAAAGCTCTTTTCCCGTACCACTTTCTCCCATAATCAATACATTGGATGAAGACTTTGCAGCAGACACAGCAAGACGTTTTGCCTCCACCACTTCCTCACTAGCGCCAACTATATCTTTAAAAGTAAAACGTGCATGTGCGCCTACCATCTGGTTAACCAGTCTTTTAACTTGTTTTATTTCCCTAAAAATATCTACTATTCCGTTAATCTCACCATTTTCTCCCCGGATAGGGATAGCACTTTTTACAAAATGAATTCTACCTCTTTTTGAATTTATAATAAATTCCTTATCAATGTACCCTTCACCTGTCTCAAGAACATTGAGAATAACTGCTTCGTAGTCTAATACCTCATTAATATGTCTTCCTACTGCATTTGTATGATCGGAAAACAGTATACTCCCTGCACTTTCATTCATAAAAGTAACGATTCCATGCTTATCTATAGATAAAATGCCCTCTGAAACCGACTCAATAACAGCCCTATGATGCTTGGTTGTCACCATAAGCTTTTGATTTGTCTCTATTATTTTGAGTTCATTCTCAATTGCCATTTCTGTAGCCACCAACATTCCTAAAGTATGGGTATGGGCTTTTTCCGATCGGCCTGCCATGCTAATAGCTGCTACTATTTTCCCAGCTGAATCTCGTATAGGAACACCGGAACATGTCCACTTTTGCTGCTTAAGACAATAGTGTTCTTCTCCCACGATTTGGATAGGTTCTCCTTCAATCAATACCATTCCAATGGAACTGGTTCCAACACATTTTTCACTCCAATTAGCACCTATTGTAAAATTGCATCCGATTCTATAATCTTTTAAAATATCGTCGTCACCGATCACATGCAAGACATTGGCTGCTTCATCTGTTAAAAAAACAATAAATCCCGAACCTTCTACTATTTTATAAAGATTTTCCATATACGGCTTAATGACATTGATAAGCGTTGACTTCTCCTGCATTATTTGTGCTAATTTTTTTGGAGTCAGTACTGAAACCTTATCACTTTCATAAGGATTTACACCTAAAGCCTTACATCTTTTCCATGAAGAAAAAATATTATTTCGTATGTTTTCAGGTTCTATTTCTTCTTCTACAAATTTATACCATTCATCATTCACTGAAGTTGCTTCTAAATGAGCTATTGACATATCATCATCTCACCCTCATATTTTTTAGCCTGCATTTCAAACAGACCTGTTTTGTAATAAACGTTTTAATGAAAATTAAATAGAATAATTTTATTGAAATGTATAATAGAAATTATATTTTTATACATAATTAAAAATGTTCTTTATATTTTTAAAAACATTGATTAGATTATATCAAGTTTTGTCGATAGATTCAAGTTTTGACGTCATGTCAAGTTGTTGAAAATTAATATTTTCAACTTTTTCTTGAATCTAGGTATACGCCGTTAAAAGTCAGAATTATAATAAATATATATTTTGTTAAGCAGGTGGTTGATTTGAAAATTATAAAATTGCAGAAAAATCATATCAAAAATGCTCTGGATTTAGTATGGACAGTATTTCAAGAATTTGAAGCACCGGATTACTCAAAACAAGGCATTGAAGAGTTCAGAAAATTTATATCATACAATTGTATTATTGAAAAGTTTGAAAAAAAAGAAATATACTTTTGGGGGTGTATGGACAACGATGATTTAGCAGGCATTATTGCAACCTTTGGAATGAATCATATATGCTTGCTGTTTGTAAAAAAAGAGTATCATAGACGAGGTATCGCAAGAAAATTATTTCAAACCATTGAAGAGATATGTAAGAACCGGCATAACATGAGTACAATTACAGTCAATTCGTCACCCTACGCTCTAGAAGCTTACCGCCGCCTTGGCTTTGTGGATACAGGCAAAGAACAGACTGTAAACGGCATTAGATTCATACCTATGTCATACTTACTAAAATAAAGAAAATACGTATAAAAATAACCCAACTTGGGTTATTTTTATATGTTCTTTTTTTCTTCATTTTTCTTGTTATTTTCATCAATCATATTTTTAAGTTTTTCTATTGCTTGCGTAATTCCCCCTACTTCATTGATCAAACCAATATCTACAGCTTCTTTCCCAATGAGTATGGTTCCCACATCGTTGGCGATTTCATCCGTTGCATTCATTAAATCTATAATAACTTTTCTATCTACTTTTGCTGTTCTACATATAAAATTAATAATTCTGTCCTGCATTTTCTTAAAATAATTATATGTTTGCTCCGCACCAATTACCAGCCCATTGGTTCTTATAGGATGAATGGTCATAGTTGCTGACTCAGCTAAAAAAGAGTAATCACTTGCAGTCGCTAAAGGTACACCAATACTGTGTCCTCCACCTAATACGATAGAAACGGTTGGCTTAGATATAGTAGCTATTAATTCTGAAATAGCAAGTCCCGCTTCAACATCTCCTCCTACCGTATTTAAAATTGTCAATACACCTTTTACTTGATCATTTTCCTGTACTGCTATAAGCTGAGGAATAATATGCTCATATTTTGTCGTCTTGTTTTGCGGCGGGAGGATATTATGTCCTTCAATATGTCCAATTATAGTAATATACTGAATATCTGTATTAAAATTAAAAGGATTATTGGGTGAGCCAAAATTATTAATGTTTTCTTGGGCCGGCTGCTGGCTCTCCTCAGGCTTTTCCGGAGTTTCTTCTTCCCCTTCTTCTGTATCAAAAATGTTTTTCATAACATCTTCTTTAATTTTTTTCATCATCATATCCCTCTCTTTTTATGACCTAACAGCAAGATAGTCATAATATTTTTAAGTTTTTAACTTCGTATACTTTGTAAATATTTTGTCCAAATAAAAAACTGCTATACAAAAGTACAACAGTTTTTAACCACATGTATTAATTTTTATTCCACCTCTTCTTCTCCTTCAAAAATGATAATATCACTACCTACTTTTTTTATAGATTTCCAAGGTATCTGCACATAATTTCTTCCTGAAAAAAAGCCTTTTTGGTATCTGTAATCCGGTAATAAAACAGCTTTTATTTTTCCAAATTTTTCATCAATCAACAGCTCAGAATCAGCCAAAAGACCAAATCTTCCTCCATCACTCAGATTGACAATTTCCTTTTCCCCTAAGCTACTCAACCGCATATTCTCCCCCCTTTGTATCTGGATACATTTGTATTAATATATTTAGAAATCCATGAGAATATACATACAAGTTTTAAAGGGTACAGGGGACAAATTATTTGCCTGTGTGGCCGAATCCACCTTTACCTCTTTGGGTGTCACACAATTCATCGACCTTCTCCCAAGTTATTTTTTCATATCTGCAAATAACCATTTGGGCAATGCGGTCGCCATTATTAATTTTAAAATTTTCTTTACCCCAGTTAATAACAGGCACCTTAATCTCACCTCTATAATCACTATCTATGGTACCGACTCCATTTACTAAGCCAATGCCATACTTAACAGCAAGTCCGCTTCTTGCTCTGACTTGAGCTTCCATTCCTTTAGGAAGCTCGATATACAATCCCGTAGGCACTAAGCAACGCTCTCCCGGGCCAAGTACTATAGGTTCAAGGGTATTTGCTTTTAAGTCCATTCCCGCCGAGCCGTCTGTCTCGTATTGTGGTAAAGGTACCCCTTCACTTTTAATTTTCACTACTATTGACATATTCTCACCTCATCTTTTGTTGATCTATCCTTTTATCAGTTCTCTTAACTTCACATCCTCACGATTAACAACTGCTCCTGAATATTGATTGATATCTGTAACGCGTTGGATCACTTCATTGACATTTTCCATTGTAACCCTATTGATATTCTGAATCACTTCGTCCGGTGTATAAACTTTTCCTAATAATAATTGTGATTTTCCTATAGACGCCATTCTACTGCTGACACTATCTAAATTCAGTATATAACTTCCTTTTAATTGTTCTTTTGCCATGTTGAGTTCTTCATCGGTAACACCTTTTTGTCTCAAAAGGTTAATCTCTTCTATCATTAATTTTACAGCTTCCTCCAAGTGGGATGGATTAACACCGGCATATACAGCAAAAACGCCATCTTGAACATATGACGTGGTATATGAATATACAGAATAAGCCAATCCTCTTTCTTCACGGATTTTTTGAAAAAGTCTTGAACTCATACTCCCACCCATTATATTACTTAAAATGGATAAAGTATAATAATTTTTATGGTCCAGTGGCACACCTTTTGTGCCGATACATATATGTGCTTGCTCTATTTCTTTATTCTTAACTTTAAAACTGGACTCATAGGAAGGAATTTGGGGCACTTCTTTTTCTCTTTTACCCAATGGCCCTGCCATCTTTTCTTTCAACATTTTGATGAGTTCCCATTCATCAAAGTTGCCCGCTACAGATATTACAATTTGATCTAAAGCATAATTCTTGCTTAAATAGTCCAAAATTGAGTCTCTTGAATAATTTAAAATCGTATCATGATTCCCTATTATCGGCCGCCCCAATGGGTGGCCATCAAATATTAAATTGGATATCATATCATGCACCGTATCTTCGGGAGAATCGTCGTACATATTGACTTCTTCACATACAACCGTTTTTTCTTTCTTGATTTCGCCTTCATCAAAAACTGAATGAAAGAGCATATCCATCAGTACATCTGCCGCTTTGTTAATATGAGTATCCAGTACCTTAACATAATAACAAGTGCTCTCTTTCCCTGTAAAAGCATTTATTTGCCCGCCAATTTTGTCTATCTCACCGGCAATGTCCTTTGCTGATCTTTTTTTTGTTCCTTTAAAAAGCATGTGCTCAATAAAGTGTGAAATACCATTATTTTCGGCATTTTCATAAATTGAACCTGCTTTTACCCATATTCCAAATGCTACTGATCGTGCATAAGGTATTTTTTCCATAATTAATTCTATACCATTATTAAATCTTTTTTGTACAATCATTATTTCATTTCCTCCATTAAACATACATATGAATAATATTATATAAAATACATTATTAATTAGCAATCATCAATATCCGATTAATTGACTAACCGGAACTATATCTATCTCTTTTGCTTTTATTTCACTGATAATTTGAGGTAGTGCTTTGACGGTTTCCGGTTTTGGATGCATTAGGACAATCGCTCCATTTAAGGGCTTTTCCAGAACTCTTTTCTTTATTATTTCTGCTGTTGACCCTTGCCGCCAATCGATGGTATCAATAGACCATAAAACCAGCGTATAACCCAATTCATCACAAATTTCTAAGGTCGTATCATTAAAATCTCCTGAAGGTGGTTCAAATAGTGTTGTTTTTATTCCAATCAAGTTATATACAACCTTTTCAGTTTTGATTATCTCCTGTATGACTTGCTCCTTGCTTATTTGACTGCATAATTTATGTGAATAACCATGATTACCAATTTCGTGATCTTGCAAAAACATTTCTCTAAGCAATCTAGGATTTTTACTAGCCCAGTTTCCGGTAACAAAAAAGGATATGTGAATATCTTCTTGATCAAATATTTCTAACATTTGAGGTATGACTTCACTTCCCCAATCCACATTACATGCAAAAGCAATTTTATTACTTTCATCACTTACTTTCCTAATCACTCTATTGGATAACGCATATTTCTCTGTTTCATACTCTCTAGCCGAAAACAAGACTGTCAACAAGATCACGCACATAAAAAACAATAATATAAAAGTTCTTTTCATTTTACCACCTCTTTACATCATATTAAGCGAAACAATTCCTTATAACTAAGGTTTTCTGAAAGAGAGGTAAATTTAATCAAGGGATATTTATTAACTTTCATTTATTAATAAACATCCCCATTCAATATATTAATCATCATCCAATATATTAATGAACGGTTTAAGTTCGATAAGTTGTGCAACATTTTTACCGATGACTTTAAATGAATTATTTTCAACTTCATCTGCACTATCCACTACATCATATTTTATTAAAGGTATATCGATTGACCTTTTATAATAGACACTGATCTCTTCATCTTTTATGCCAACTGAAATGCTAATCAAATTATCATCACTATCATTATCAGCAATTTGGTCACTATCAATATCAGCATCACTATCATTATCAGTAACTTGAGCACTATCAATATTAACATCCTGATCATTTTCACTATTATCTTCTGTTTGAACACTCGGCAATTTTTCCTCTTGAATCAAGTATAAAGCACCTTGTTCTTTTATGCCTTCTGATAGTTCTTTAGCAATTTCACGAGATTTTTTTGTATTATTATGAATAATCATAATATATTGTTTGCTTTTTTCTTTACACATATCCATCTCCTCATATTATGGTTCATACTAATTTGCATATGAGAAAAGACTTTCATTATCCAAAGAAATGAATGCGCACACTGTTATAATCCAAATTATACCAATGTGCTACTTGGAAATAGGTTGCTGCACTGTAATAAAATAATATGCAATTTAGTATCATTCAGGTATATGGTTACTTAATATCATCATTATCCATCTTTCCCTACTATAATTTATGCATTAAAGCCGTGTGTAGTAACTATATTGCACAATATTATATTTTAACTCATAAAAAAAGCGGCTAACTTTTCTATAATAGAAAATCGATATTTCCTATTTTATTAAAAAAGAAGATTCTGCTTATGCAAAACCTTCTTATTTATATGGTTTGACTTTTAGAAAAAAAACCTTCTTTTTTTCTTTTCTTCTTTTGGTTCACTTGGTTCTTCCACTTTTTGAGCTTCTACCTCAGGCTTCTTTTCAACGGTCTCTTGAGGCTTGACCTTCTGAGTCTCTTCTTTTGGTTTTCTTTTTCTTTCGCCATTATTTGGCCTGTTGTTTCTGTTGTCTTTCCTATTGTCTTTTCTTTGACCGTTTGAGTCTCTTCTTTCTCTGACTTCTTGCTTTTCTGTTTTTTGGGTAGTATCTCTTTCAATCAGGTCTTTTCTGGATAAGTTAATCCTGCCTTGATTATCTATTTCCAATACCTTAACCATAACTTCGTCGCCACTTTTTAGGACATCTTCAACTTTTGCTATTTTTTCGTGAGCAATTTTTGAGATATGAAGCAAACCTTCTTTACCCGGAAGTATTTCCACAAACGCTCCGAAGGTCATAATACGAGTGACCTTACCCATAAAAATATCTCCAGGTTCAGGATTTTTGGTTATTTTATTAATTTCTT
>JANQMT010000013.1:0-17745 GCA_028279945.1 Clostridia bacterium | reverse complement strand
TTTATTTCCGGATTCCATATCCTTAGCTGTTACAAATACCGTACCATCATCTTCAATATCAATTTTTACGCCGGTTTCATCTATGATGCGATTAATGGTTTTGCCGCCAGGTCCAATGACATCTCTGATCTTTTCCGGATCAATTGTAATATTTAGAATTCTAGGGGCATACGGTGACAATTCCTTCTTAGGTTCACTAATGACCTCAAGCATTTTACCCAGAATATGTAATCTGCCTTTTCTCGCTTGCTCCAGTGCATTTTGTAAGATCTCTTTATCAATACCATTAATTTTAATGTCCATCTGTATAGCTGTAATACCTTCGCTGGTTCCGGCTACTTTAAAATCCATATCACCTAAAAAATCTTCCATTCCTTGAATATCACTTAGAATGGTTACTTTTGCATCTTCTTTAATAAGACCCATAGCAATTCCGGCTACAGGAGATTTAATAGGTACTCCGGCGTCCATTAATGCCAGCGTACTTCCACAAACAGATGCTTGAGATGTACTTCCGTTTGAGCTCAATACTTCTGATACCAACCTTATGGTATACGGAAACTCTTTTTCATCTGGGATAACCGGTACTAACGCTCTTTCCGCTAACGCGCCATGTCCGATTTCCCTTCTTCCCGGGCCTCTCATAAAACGAGCCTCCCCAACACTGTAAGGTGGGAAATTATAATGATGCATGTAACGTTTTTCTTCTTCCTCACTTAATCCATCCAAAGTTTGTGCATCTCCAATAGCCCCCAATGTAGCTATGGTTAAAGCTTGAGTTTGACCTCTCGTAAATAAACCTGTTCCATGGGTTCTGGGCAGCACGGATGTTTCACACCAAATCGGTCTAATTTCTTCCGGCTCTCTATTATCCGGCCTTATTTTTTCATTGGTAATCATACCTCTAACCAATTCTTTAGTAATGGAGTAGATTACTTTATCAACATCTTTCATATCGTCCGGATATTTTTCTTCAAAGTATTCAAAAGCATCTGCTTTTACTTGATCCATATTGTCTAAACGCTCTTGCTTATCTTCTGTAAAAATAGCAGCTTTCATTTTGTCTGTCACATAGCTTCTTACTTCTTCTTCGATTTGCCCATCTACTTCATAGAGATTCACTTCTTTCTTCTCTTTACCTACTTCAGCGACTACTTCTTCTATGAACTCAATGATTTTTTTAATTTCTTCATGAGCAAACATAATGGCATCTAACATTTGTGCTTCAGTCAATTCGTTAGCACCTGCTTCTACCATCATAATGGCATCCTTTGTTCCGGAAACTACCAAGTGTAATTGGCTTTTTTCTCTCTGATTGAGTGTAGGGTTCACGACAAATTCACCATCAACCATTCCAACTAAAACAGATCCTGTTGGACCTTGGAAAGGTATATCAGATATAGAAAGTGCAATAGAAGACCCTATCATAGCTACAATTTCAGGTGAGCAATCTGCATCTACCGACATAACGGTTGTAACAACTTGTACATCGTTGTAATATCCTTTTGGAAAAAGCGGTCTTATAGGTCTATCTATAAGCCTGGCACTCAAGATTGCTTTCTCAGTTGGTCTGCCTTCTCTTTTTATAAATCCACCTGGTATTTTTCCTACTGCATACATTCTTTCTTCATAATCTACACTCAAAGGAAAAAAATCAATATTCTCTTTTGGCTCAGAAGATGCAACAGCAGTAGCTAAAACAACAGTGTCGCCATATTTTATCATAGCTGCCCCACTGGCAAGTTGTGCAACTTTTCCTGTTTCAATGTGCATCATTCGTCCGCCGATTTCTCTAGTAAAAACTTTTGTATCCATTTCCTACCTCCATTTAATCATTTCAGTGGGTCTGGCTTGACAAGTTAACCTACTCAAGTAAGAGAATAAGTTAATTTTTCAAGCCTGACCCCAAACCCAACTTTTTCTTTAATAAATGTTTTTTTGTACAAATATAGGGGGAACTAAGTCCCCCCGGCTTTAATTTTTATTTTCTTAGTCCTAGACGTTTAATGATACTTCTGTATCTTTCGATGTCTTTGTCTATCAAATAGTTCAACAAATTTCTTCTTTGACCAACCATTTTTAATAGACCTCTTCTTGAATGATGATCCTTTTTATGAACCTTAAGATGCTCATTCAACTCATTAATTCTGTAAGTAAGTAGTGCTACTTGAACTTCAGGAGAACCGGTATCTCCTTCATGAGTTTTAAATTCATTAATGATTTCAACTTTCTTTTCTTTAGTCATTCTCATGTTCACCTCCTTCTTAATTATCCCCATAAGCCAAGTAAGACGGCGGAGAATCGTCATACATAGCAGATGGTTTCACTGACGCTATATTTTACCATATAAAAACGTCATTGTAAATATTATTTAATATGATGATACGCTTTAACAGCGTCAACATCCAAAGCAATTTGTTCTTTTAAGGCGTTAACATCCTTAAATTTTGATTCACCTCTAATTTTTTTATAGAACTCAATCCTAATATTTTGATTATAAATATTTTCATCGAAATTAATAATATTGGTTTCTATTAGTCGCTGCTCTCCTCCTACTGTGGGCTTGCAGCCAATGTTTGTAATACTGTTCCATTCCTTATTATTAACAAAACACTTGGTAATATATACACCGTTTGGTGGAATTATTCGAGTTTCATCAATTAAAATATTGGCTGTTGGAAAACCGATTTGCGTTCCAATCTGTTTCCCATAAACAACTTCACCTTCTAAAGCATACTGCCTTCCCAGTAACTGATTGCATGCTTCCATTTCACCATCTGCAATTAATTGTCTAATTCTTGTACTGCTTACTAGGTTATCCTGCACTTCTACAGGTTCTAAAATATTAAGGGAGTAGCCATATTTTTTACCCATTTCTTCTAACAGATCTGTTGTACCCAATGCTTTATATCCGAAACGGTAATGAAATCCACAGTATGCAGCCTTCATATTCAATCGACCTATTAATATATTTATAATAAAATCTTCAGCTGACATTTTTCGTAATTGGTTATCAAACTCTATAGCTACGAGATAATCAGCGCCTAAAGATTCGATAATTTTCACTTTTTCTTCCCAGGAAACGATTTGTTTCACTTTTTTTGAATCCGATAAGTTTTTAGGGTGATTCTTAAAGGTAAAAACCACACTTTCAAAGCCTGCTTTTTTACAGTCATCTACTGCATTTTTTATAAGTGCCTTATGGCCAATATGTACACCGTCAAAATTTCCTAAAGCGATTCCACTTTCCCCTAAGTTTTGTATATCCTCTATTGAATAAAACACTTTCATCCGTTCCACCTCAATTAAAAATTACAAAAACACTTTCTTCATACTTATAGAGTGATCTATTGTATTATATATTCCTATAGCGACAAATGATTTACCATAATATATTCTCGTTAACTCGTTATTTTGGGTTTTCCAAGTATATTCTTTTTCCATCAATTTACATCCGTTAGATACTTTACGGAAACCTTTTTCATCTTTAATATCAACAGCACCCATATCCTCTAATGGTGCATCCATAGGTATCATATAGGTCTCAGGAGACAGTGTATCTAAGTCTTCTACAGATATAGCATTTTCTTTTGTAAATATACCGCTTGACGTTCTCTCCAAGTAACTCAAGGCTGCACCGTATCCTAACTTTTTACCTATGTCATAGCATAAAGTTCTAATATAAGTTCCTTTTGAACATTTCACATCAAATGTTATTTTATTTTGATGGATTTGTATGTTATACAAATCATATATCTTAATTTTTCTGGGTTTGATTTCAATTTCTTTACCGCTTCTTGCGTACTGGTAAAGTCTTTTCCCTTGAACTCTGACAGCAGAATACATAGGTGGAATTTGTTCTATCTCACCTAAAAAGGTCTTAAAAATATTTAAAACTTCTTGTTCATGGATTACAATTTCTCCTTCATATTCTTTAAGAATTGTGCCCCAGATATCTTGTGTATCTGTTTCAATTCCTAAAGTCATTTCGCATCTATATGATTTATCATTATTAGTAAGGTATTCCGTAATCCGTGTAGCCTTTCCCAAACAAAGGGGCAAAACCCCTATTGCCATAGGATCTAAAGTCCCAGTATGTCCAACCTTGATTTTTTTGAATTTTCTTCTTACGATTTTTACCACATCATGAGAAGTCATATTATTGGGTTTGTAAAGGTTAATCATTCCATCCATTATTGGTTATTCCTACTCCATTGTATTAAAATAGTTGATAATAGCATCGGAAACAAGTTGTTGTGCATTTTTCAAATTGTCAAAAATGCTGCAACCTGCTGCCTTAACATGCCCACCACCACCAAACATCATGGCTATTTTGCTGACATCCGCACTTCTTTTGGCACGAAAACCTACTTTAATTTCGTTGTCGTTTATTTCTTTAAAAAGTACTGCTATTTCAACCCCTTGAATATTTCTTAGTGTTTCTACTATACCTTCCGTTTCATCCATTTTTGCATTTGTCTCTGCCAGCATTTCTTGTGAAACGTATGCAGATACGGCTTTTCCGTTACAAAAAATACTCAGATGATCTAAAACTTTAGCTTCTAAACGTATTTTTTCTAACCGAACATTTTGATAGAGTTCTACGCTGATATGGTTTAAGTCAACACCATTTTCCAATAATTCCGCCGCCGCATAATGTGTGTTTTTCGTTGTATTGGTATACTTAAAACTTCCTGTATCGGTTGAAATGGCTGTATATAAAGCTTCTGCAATAAATTTATCCATATGGGTATTTAAAGCTTTTAAAAAATTAAAAACAATTTCTCCTGTAGCTGATGTTTGATCATCTACATAATTTAAATCACCAAAAAAAGTATTTGTAAGATGGTGATCAATGTTAATGGTTGTTCCACCTTTTGAATAAGCTTCAAACCTTGCTCCCATTCTTCCAATATCGCTGCAATCCAATGCAATACATAAATCAGGATCAAAATCTATAGGTATTTCATCTACGAAGCCTTGGGAAAGGAATTGAAGATATTCCGGTATCATTTCTTCAACAAGAACATAAACATCCTTTCCTTTTTGCATCAATGCTCTATACAATGCAGCTGCACTGCCTATGGTATCTCCATCCGGAATAATATGAGGAAAAATCAATAGTTTTTCTGATGTATCCAATGCTTCCACAATACGGTGAAAGGTATCCTCATTCCTCATGATTATCTTTGTCATCCTTTCCTATTTCATCAATGATCTTTGATATATGCAAGCTATAGTCCAATGAATGATCAATTTTAAATATAAACTCAGGGATACGTCTCATTTTTATTTTTTTACCGACTTCTTTTCTAATAAATCCTGCAGCACTCTTTAATGCCAGGAGTGTATTTTCCTTTTCTTCTTCTGAACCCAAAACACTCAAGTATACTTTTGCAAAACTAAAGTCATCCGTTACTTCAACTTGAGTCACGCTAACCATTGACGATATTCTTGGATCCTTTAACTCATTAATGAGCATCATACTTAATACTTTTTTTATTTCTTCTGCAACTCGATGGGATCTAAAATTTTTACCCATTCTTACCATTCCTTTCCGGGTAAGTACCGTAGTTAAAAAGTTTTACCTTTTTATTTCTTCCATGTTGAAGGCTTCTATAACGTCTTCTTCTTTTATATCGTTATAATTCTCTAGTCCGATACCACATTCATAGCCTGAAACGACTTCTTTGGCATCGTCTTTAAATCGCTTCAATGATGATATTTTTCCTTCATAGATGACGATACCATCACGAATTAATCTGACATCAGAATTTCTTGATACTTTACCTTCTGTTACATAAGCGCCTCCAATGGTACCGATATTTGGCACTTTAAAAGTAGCTCTAATGGTCACTTTTCCTGTAATAACTTCTTTATATTCCGGATCAAGCAACCCTTTCATAGCAGCTTCTACATCATCTATGGCTTCATAAATAATTCTATAGGTTCGAATGTCCACCTTTTCTCTTTCTGCAAAATTAGAAACGCTTGTTGAAGGTCTTACATTGAAACCAATAATAATTGCATTAGAAGCCGATGCCAGTAGTACATCTGACTCCGTAACGGTTCCTACACCTGAATAAATAATATTCATCTTTACTTCTTCATTGCTTAACTTGATCAGGGATTGAGCAAGTGCTCCTACAGACCCTTGAACATCTGCTTTTATAATGATGTTTAAGTCTTTTACCTGCCCTTGTTGAATCTGGCTGAATAAATCTTCTAATGTCACATGTGATGTTGCTTTAAGCGATTCTTGTTTAATTCTTTCTTGACGTTTTTCAGCAACTTGACGTGCCATTTTATCTTCTCTAACTGCATGCACCACATCGCCTGCTTCCGGAACTGACGATAATCCTAAAATCTCCACAGCACTTGAAGGGCCTACTTTTTTAACATGTTTGCCTTTGCTGTTAATCATCGCACGGACTCTTCCATAAGAAGCACCTGCAACAATTGACATACCCACTTCTAAGGTTCCATTCTGTATTATGATTGTGGCTACCGATCCCTTGGCTGTATCTAACTTAGCCTCTACAACCGTTCCTATTGCTAATCTATTTGGGTTGGCTTTTAGTTCAAGCATCTCAGCCATCAGTAATATCATCTCCAAAAGCTGGTCAATACCTTCTCCGGTAGTAGCAGAAACAGGGACACTAATAACGTCTCCACCCCATTCTTCAACTAAAATGCCATGCTCGGATAGTTCTTGTTTTACTTTCATAGGGTTTGATGTGGGCTTATCCATTTTATTAATGGCTACAATAATAGGAATGTCTGCAGCTTTAGCATGACTTATTGCTTCGATAGTTTGTGGTTTTACACCATCATCTGCTGCTACTACCAATATAGCAATATCTGTTATACTTGCGCCTCGTGCTCTCATAGCAGTAAAAGCTTCATGGCCCGGTGTATCTAAAAATACTATTTTTTTATCACCTACGTACACTTCCGATGCACCAATATGCTGTGTAATACCACCGGATTCCTTAGCTGTCACATTGGTTTTTCTCATGGTGTCTAATAGTGAGGTTTTACCATGGTCAACATGCCCCATTACGGTAATAACAGGTGGTCGAAATTCCAAATCTTCCGGAGCATCTTCAAAGTCTTCTAATAGGGCCTCTAAATCATTATCCTCAACTTCTCCTGTAATGGATACATTCACTCCAAATTCTTCAGATAACAACAATACCGTATCTTTATCAATATCTTGATTGATATTCGCCATAATGCCTAATCCCATTAATTTCATAATGACTTCGTTGGGCAGCTTATCGATTTGCTCTGAATAACCTTTTACTGTAATAGGCACCGTTATTTTAATACTATTATCCTCTTCCTCAATAATTTCCTCTTGCTTTTTCTTTTTCTTATCTGTTTTCTTAGTTTTTTCCGGCTGTGTTTTTCCTTGGTTTTTATTATCTCGTTTTCCTGATTTGTCCTTGGTTTCCGATTTCATAGGCTTACTTTCTTTAGCTTTTTCATCATCATCCGGAGCCAGCTCATCTATAATCCTATTCACCTCTTCATCTGTTAAAGCAGTCATATGACTCTTGACAGCAATACCCATATCAGGCAATAATTCTAACAATTCTTTACTGTTTATACCTAGTTCTTTTGCTATTTCATACACTCTGTATTTTGCCATAACAAACACCTCCTCATTCTTTTCTAGTCGCATTATTTTTGATCTCTAAAGCCACTACCCTTGCAAAATTGTCATCGGTTATTCCAAAAACACTTCGGTTATTTGCACCAACTGAATGCGACAACTTATCTTTTAAACCCCAGACCATGTATTCTATGTTGTTCCTTGCTGCTTGTTGAATCAATTTACTCTTTGTATTTTCTGCAGCATCCTCTGAAATAATGATGAGTTTAACTTTTTTCTTACCCATATAATGCAAACAAGTATTATACCCTGATATTAAATTACCTGAACGCTTTGCTAAACCTAAGTATCTATAAACTTTATCATTCATGGCCTTTTAACGCTTCAAATATTTCATTTAAATTATCTGAAGAAATTTGCCGTTCTAAGCTTCTTTCAATAGATTTTCTTTTTCTGGCTTTCTCAAAGCATTCAGTGCTTTTGCACAAATATACGCCTCGCCCTGCGGCTTTACCTGTACTATCAAGGCTTAATATATTTTCTTTGTTACACACAATCCTAATAAGCTCTTTTTTGGGTTTAGACTCCATGCAGCCTACACATCTACGCATCGGAATCTTTTTCTTTTTCACCGGCACCACTCCTTAATGAATCCATATGGTGATTAATCTTCATCTAAATCATCTATCGTATCATCTAATGTCTCATTAGTTTCATCTGGATAATACTGAGAATGACTTTTTATGTCTATTCTCCAGTTTGTTAACTTAGCAGCCAGTCTAACGTTTTGACCTTCCTTTCCAATTGCAAGTGACAGCTGGTAATCAGGTACAACAACCGTTGCTGCGTTTTCTTCTTCTTTGATAACCACTCGTTCTACTTTAGCAGGACTTAAGCTGCTCTTAATAAGTTCTTCAGGGTCATCGCTCCAATTAATAATATCAATTTTTTCACCAAACAGTTCATCGACTACGACTTGGACTCTTGTTCCTTTATGCCCAACACATGCTCCCACAGCATCTACATTTTCATCAGCTGAATAAACTGCCATTTTCGTCCTTGACCCTGCTTCTCTTGAAATACTCTTAACCTCAACAACGCCGTCATGTATCTCGGGTACTTCCAACTCAAACAATCGCTTAACAAGTCCCGGATGAGATCTAGAAACGTAAACTTGAGGTCCTTTTGTTGTTTTTTTAACATCCATTATGTACACTTTTAGTCTGTTATTCATCACGTATTTTTCACCGGGTACTTGCTCCGTAGGTGCTAATATACCTTCTGTTTTTCCTAGATTGATATATACCATACCTTTACTAATACGCTGTATCACACCGGTTACAACCTCAGATTGTCTGTTAGAAAAATCTTCGTAAACAATGCCTCTTTCTGCTTCTCGAATTCTTTGTACAACAACCTGTTTTGCAGTCTGTGCTGCAATTCTACCAAAGTCCTTTGGTGCAATGGCCTTTTCTATGACATCATCCAATTCATAATTTGGATTAATCTTTTTTGCATCTTCTAAAGAAATTTCGAGAAAATCGCTGGTTACTTCCTCTACAACCGTGCGTTGTGAGTAAACCTCAGTATCTCCTGTATCTTGATTAATATTAACTCTGACATTTTGATGCGTCCCATAGTTTTTTCTATATGCAGAAACTAAGGCAGACTCTAAAGCGTCAATCAATAACTCTTTAGATACACCTTTCTCTTTTTCTATTTGTTCAATGGCTTTAATAAACTCCCTATTCATTTCGAACCTCCTTAAAATATTACAGCCAATTTCACTTTGGATATCAATTCTCTTGAAATCTTCAGTTCTTCATTCGTTTTTTCATCTTTAACAAGAATCTCATCGTCTATAAGCCCGCCCAGTTCGCCGGTAATTATCTTTTCGCCATTTAGTGCTTTGTATAAAAAAACATCTACAATTCTGCCTTTATATTTTTCATAATCGCTATCTTTTAGCAGAGGACGATCAATGCCCGGCGATGAAACCTCCAGCATATACTTTTTATCAATAATGTCTCTCTCGTCCAGCTCTTTACCTAAAAAGATGCTTACCTTTTCACAGTCCTCAATACTTATACTTTCTTCTTCATTATCTATGTACACTCTCAATATCCAGTCTTTTCCTTCTTTTTGGTATTCGATATTGAATAGCATATATCCATTAACTTCAAGAAAGTCTCTTAAAATCTCCTTAACAACATCAACTACTTTTGTTTTACTCAAGTATTCCACTCCTTTTACCCTTTTTGAACATGTGAAGCAAGCGTTTTTCTGTTTTTCTTTGTGAAATGGATAAATTATTTCACTTTACCTAAAAGTAAAGAGTGGGTTTTTCTCCCACTCTATCTTTGACAAAAAAATCAATTGCTTTAACCAGTCTTTAGTATAGCACATGACAAGAGGATATGCAACTAAAATAAGGATAATTGGTCTGATTCCGGTAGATTTCTCAACACGCCATGATTATTAAGCGCTTCAATAGCAGTTTTGTTAAGCTTTGCTCTATTTTTCATGTTATCAACAGAAGAAAATACAGATTTTTGTCTTTCTCTTACTATGGCTTCTGCTGCACTTTCGCCTACACCTTGTAAGGCTAAAAATGGAGGTAATAGCTTCCCATCCTTCACAATAAATTTACCGGATTCGGATTCGGAAATATCTACCGGTAGAAATTCAAGCCCTCTGCTATTCATTTCATATACCACTTCTAGTACCGTTAATTCATCTTTTTCTTTTTGTGTTGCCTTATTTCCATTGCTTTCTAGTTCCTCAATACGTTTTAGTATTTCCTTTTTTCCTTTAAATATAACATCTGCATTGAAATCCCCTACTTTTATGGTGAGAAATACGGCATAGAATGCTAATGGATGGTACACTTTAAAATAGGCAATTCTATAAGACATCATAACATACGCAACCGCATGTGCCTTGGGAAACATGTATTTAATCCGCTTACAAGATTCTATATACCAGTCTTCAACATTATTTTCTTTCATGATTGCTTCATCTTCATCAGAGAGGCCTTTACCCTTTCTAACGTTTTCCATAATCTTAAAAGATATCTTGTTGGGAACACCTTTTAGTATTAAATCATTCATAATGTCATCCCGGGTGGATATGACGTTTTTTAGCGTTACCGTTCCATTCAGAATAAATTCCTGTGCGTTATTCAACCATACATCCGTACCATGTGACAAACCGGAAATACGAATCAAATCTGAAAAGCTTGAAGGCTGTGTATCAATAAGCATCTGCCTAACAAATTTTGTTCCAAACTCCGGAATACCAAAGCTTCCCAATTGGTATCTGTACTTCTCTTCCTTAATATCTAATGGATCAACGGATAAAAATAATTCATCTACTTTCTCATCCTTTAATGGTATGTCAAAAGGTGATACACCGGTCATATCCTCCAGCATTCGAATAATAGTTGGCACGTCATGCCCTAGTATATCTAACTTCAACAGCCGGCCACTAATAGAGTGGTAGTCAAAATGAGTGGTAATGATTCCTGATGTACCGTCATTTGCAGGATATTGAATGGGACAGAAATCATAAATATCTTTGTCGGCAGGTACAACCATAACGCCGCCCGGGTGCTGTCCTGTGGTCCTCTTTACGCCTGTACAGCATTGAGACAGCCTCTCTATTTCCCATTTGCTGACTTCATCATTTTTCGCTTCATAGTATTTCTTTACAAAACCGTATGCTGTTTTAAAGGCTACGGTGCCTATGGTTCCGGCTCTAAAGACCTTGTCGCTGCCAAACAGTTCTTCGGAATACTTATGTGCATTGGGCTGATATTCTCCGGCAAAGTTCAAGTCAATATCAGGCTCTTTGTCACCCTCAAATCCTAAGAATACTTCAAAAGGTATATCAAATCCTTCTTTATAATAAGGCGCATTACAAACCGGACAATTTTTATCGGGCATATCCACACCACATCCATAAGAGCCGTCTAAAATAAACTCTGAATGTTTACAACTACTGCAAATATAATGAGGCGGTAGTGGGTTAACTTCTGTAATGGAGCTCATAGTAGCTGCAAAGGATGATCCTACAGATCCCCTTGACCCTACCAGATATCCATCCTCTAAAGATTTTCCCACCAGTTTTTGTGCAATAACATACATCACGGCATAGCCATTGGAGATAATAGAAGTCAGTTCTCTATCCAGTCTTTTAGCTACTATTTCAGGTAAGTTCTCACCATAAATACTCTTCGCTTTTTCCCAGCACATGTCTCTTAACATATTTTCTGACCCTTCAATGGACGGCGGAAACGTGCCTGAAGGAATCGGCAGTATTTCTTCTATACTGTCGCTAATGAAAGATGGACTGTCAATAACTATCTTACGTGCCGTTTCATGATCTAAATAACTAAATTCATTTAACATCTCTTGAGTTGTTCTAAAATATAAGGTTGCATCATTTTCTAAGTCTTTAAAGCCTTGTCCTGCCATCAGTATTTTTCGATACATACCATCTTCCGGCTCAACATAATGGGCATCCGAAGTGGCAACAACAGGTTTATTATATTGCACCCCTAATGTAATAATGGCTCTATTAATGTCTTTTAATTCTTCTTCATCTTTAACTCTGCCTTGATCAATCAAAAATTGATTATTTCCTAAGGGCTGCACTTCTAAATAATCATAATAAGCCGCTAAACGTTTTAGTTCTTCATTGGATTTATTTTCTAAAACACCTTGATAAATTTCGCCGGCCTCACAAGCAGAGCCCACAATCAAACCTTCTCTATATTGATTTAATAAAGATTTAGGAATTCTTGGCTTCTTATAAAAATAATTCATATGTGACTCTGAAACGATTTTATATAAATTCTTGAGTCCAATGTAGTTTTTAACTAAAATAATGACATGATACGTTTTTAATTTTTTGTAATCAATCTTATTCTTATTTTTTTCAAGGTCAGAAATCGTTCTAAGCCCGTCTTTTTCCATAAGCTCAAAGAGTTTAATTAAGATTTGAGCCGCAGTTTTAGCATCATCATCTGCTCTATGATGGTTTTTCATTGATATTTTTAAGTGGGATGCTACCACATTTAATTTATATTTTTTAAGATTCGGAAGCAAAATCTTAGCAAGCTTAATCGTATCAATGGCATCATTGGTCAATATGCTTCCAAATTTACTGCAAGCCTCTTTTAAAAATGCCACATCAAAAGCAGCATTATGGGCAACTAAAGGCAGATCTCCTATAAATGCCATAAAGTCATGAAACACCTCTTCTATTGGAGGTTGGGCCTGCACCATTTCATTACTGATGCCTGTTAAACGTGTAATCTCTAAAGATATATTTTTATTCGGTCGAATCAAGGTTTGAAAAACATCTGTTATTTGCCTATCCTTAACTTTGACAGCCCCTATCTCAATGATTTCATCATTTCTGGAAGACAACCCTGTGGTTTCTAAATCAAATACTACATATTCACTATCTAGGTGGTACCTTCCTAAGTCATTCATACCTGTTGATAAATCATCTACCAAGTACCCTTCTACGCCATATAATACTTTAATGCCATGTTTTTTTGCAGCACTCATAGCATCGGGAAAACCTTGTGCAACACCATGGTCGGTTATCGCCACAGCTTTATGCCCCCATTCAGCTGCTTTTTTAATGATTTCACCTGGATTAATCAAACCATCCATGGCACTCATTTTGGAGTGAATATGTAACTCGACTCTTTTATCTTGACATTCATCCGTTCTAGTTTCTCGTACTTTTTTTGAAATGTCTTTTCCCATCATTACAATACATTTTTCAAAATCATCAAAAGAAGTCGATCCTTTTATTCTGAGAAAATCTCCTATTTGAACATTACTATCCAAAGCATTAAACTTCTCTTCATTTAAAAATAGTTTTACCGCTATGGAATCAGTGTGATCTGAGGTTACTAGACTAACCAGCTTCTTACCGTTTCTTATGTCTCTGCTTTGCTTATCATAGACAAACCCCTCGATACAAACCGATTTTGATTCTTCTTTGATCTCGTTTATCTTTATAGGATCATCAGTAATGCTTTTGCCAAGTATTATACCTTCAGCTTTTGTTTTTGGCTTTGGTTTGCTCTCTTTTTTAGGTGCTGTTTTTTCTTGAACAGCATTCTCTTTTACGATGGTTTTTGCCATCTCTTTTTTATTGTCCAGATATTGGGTATATGTGTCTTGGCAATTGATGAAGACCACGGAAACTTGAATACCGAAATGTTCATTAAATGCTTGAGAAAAGGTTTGGCTGAAATAGCGATTCATTTCATTAACAGCAGTATCACCAAGTGCATAAATCTTTAGTTCCCCATCTGAATTCCACTCGTACTTATCTTTTATAATGGCATTGACTAAGTATGTTTTTTCACTTTCAGTTTGATCATATAAATATTCCAAATAACTTTTTATAATCTCTTCTTGAGAAAAAATCATATCTCTAAATGAATAAGAAAAGTCTACGTCCTCCACAAAAGAAAAACGATCAGAAATGATTTTCTTTATATCATTAATACATTGATAAGGAATAATAAAATTCAGTTTTATATGTACATTCAATTTTTTACTTGTTTTTATATAAACAGCTTTTTCAATTTCTATAGAACACTTATTTTTATAACCTCCAAGCTGTTCCCAACTAATATTTTCATTAATAATTTGTTGCATTCAATCTGTCCTTTCGTATTCTCAACCATCTATACTATTATAAGATATCCTCTATAGGGATACAATTTATTAATTCATTTTTTGGAGAAAAAAGGCACAAAAAAGTAGCAGCAATTATATTTAAAAATTATGCGTAAGAGCATCATGATGCTAAAAAGCATCTAAAATGGATGGTGATTATCCGCAAATCAAACATAAATATGCATATTTATGAAATGTTTTAATTGCGCTCTTGTAGTTAAAGTACAAATATGCTACAGTAAATATGTAGATAAATTCACAAATTAAGAAATAGAATTTTTTTTAAAAGAACAAAATGGCATAATGTTTGCGAATACTATATTTTAAAATTCAATTTAGAGGAGGTGTGTATGGTTCATGATTAGAGCATTATAAAAAAACACATCAAGGTGATTTTTAGTTTGTATTACAAAAAGATAAGAGGAGGGAATAAAATGAATAAAAAGATTGTATCCGTTTTATTAATCGTAACATTGTTATTAACTTTGGGAGGGTGTGGCAAAAATGAGCAAAGCGAAGTAGGAGGTACACCGTCAGAAAAAACGATCAAGATTAAAATTGCAAATTGGTATGCAATTGATCATCCTCAAAATATAGCTTTAGAAAAATTTAAAGAATTAGTAGAAACAAACTCTGATAATCAGATTGAGGTTCAGATATATCCTAACAGCCAATTGGGGTCTGAAGATACATTTATAGATAGTGTCAAAAAAGGTTCTGTTGAAATGGGTGTACCTGGAATTATGATATCAAAAGATGCGCCGTCTATTGCTGTAGCAGAAATTCCGTTCTTATTTGACAGCTGGGAACATGCACGTAAAGTTTTACAAGGGCCCCTTGGCGATGAGATTGTAACAGAATTAATCCCAAAGGCTGGCGTTCGAAATTTAGCATGGACGGTGAATGGGTTCAGAGAAATCTCTTCTAATAGGGAAATATCAAAATTTGAAGATTTTGAAGGGCTTAGATTAAGAGTTCCAAATGTCCCTTACTATGTGGAAATGGCAAAGGCTCTTAACACAAACCCTATCGCTATGCCTTTTAGTGAATTATTCACAGCACTTGAACAAAAAGTTGTAGATGGACAAGACAATCCATACTCTACAGTAAAAGCATCAAAAATTTATGAGGTACAATCACATATGCTGGAAACAAAACATATATTTAGCCCGAATCTTTGGGTAATTAATGAAGAATTCTACCAAAGCCTATCTGAAGAAAATCAGAATATTATTATAGATGCTGCAAACGAAGCCGCTGATCTAAATTGGGAATTGTCCATCCGAAAAGATCTTGAAGACAAAGAAAGTCTTGAAGAAGCAGGTATTAAGATTATTACACCAGATGAAGCATTCAAAAAGAAACTGATTGAATCTCAAGCTCCTGTGTACCAATGGTTCTATGATAAGTATCCAGGTATGGAAGATTTAGCAGAGAGAATAAGAAACGAAAAATAAAGGTTAGACGTAGTCGTTCATTCGGCTACGTTTAAATTCAAAAGGAGATATGGATGATTTGAAAAAAAAGAACAATTTATTTGATAAGTTATGCAGCATGTTTATATTCTTATCCATGAGTATTATGGTTATTTTAGTTTTTGGTAACGCCCTTTTAAGGTATCTATTTAATTCAGGATTCCCGCAATCAGAAGAGCTTGCAAGATATTTTTTTATATGGGTATCTTTTTTGGGGGCAATCATTGCACTTAAAAACAATCAACATGTGGGAGCTACTTTTTTCATTGATAAAATTTCAGGTCGAAAAAAGATATTCGTTCAAATTATTGGAGAGCTACTTATTTTGATAGCGCTTATCGTTGTGACATGGGGCGGTATTCAATTTTTCGAAATAACTGCCGTATCTGAAAGTCCTGCCACGGGCATGCCATTTGGTGTCATCTCTATTCTGATTGTAATAACGCCAATCGCTATGGGTATTTATACAATAGTCAATTTAATTCGAGTCATCAGATTGATAAAGGAGGAAACTTAAAATGGAATTAGGTATATTCGTTGGTTCTTTATTTCTGTTTATGTTTTTTGGAATACCCATTGCTTTTATATTAATTCTATGCAGCATTGTGTTAATGATATATATGGGGGTGTTTGATCCTTCTATAATCAGTCAGCAAATGGTTATGGGAACCAATAATTTTTCATTGATGGCTATTCCATTTTTTATGTTAGCGGGAGAAATCATGGCTAAAGGCGGATTGTCAAGACGAATTGTTAACTTTGCAAATATCATCGTTGGAAAATTAAAAGGTGGTCTTGGATATGCAGCTATTTTAGCAAGTATTATTTTTTCAGGGTTATCCGGTAGTGCTGTAGCTGATGCTGCGGCATTAGGTGCAATATTAATTCCTATGATGTATGCGAACGGATACAGTCCGGAACGTTCTACCGGGCTTATATGTGCAGGTGCTATGGTGGCTCCCATTATCCCGCCCAGTATACCCATGATTGTTTTAGGATCAACTGTAGGCGTATCCATTACTAAGATGTTCATGGCTGGAATTGTGCCGGGATTACTTTTAGGTTTAGGTTTGATGATTGCATGGAAGGTTATTGTAAAGAAACATGGCTATAACGACGTATGTACTTATACTAAGAAGGAACAGAAGGAAATTATAAAGGATTCCCTACCCGCATTGGTCATGCCAATCATTATTGTAGGAGGCATTCGATTTGGAATTTTTACACCTACTGAGGCCGGTTCATTTGCTGTCATATACGCATTACTAGTTTCTATATTATGGTACAAAGAGATAAAACCACGTGATGTTATTGGAATATGTGTAGATAGTGCCGGGAGCACTGCTATCGTAATGTTTATTGTTGCAGGAGCAACAGCCGTTGGCTGGTTAATAACAGTAGCTCAAATACCAAATCAACTGGCAGCAGTGCTTGGAGGTATGATCAATCATCCACTAGCTTTAATGATTATTATCAATATATTCTTATTTGCCATGGGAATGGTTATGGATTTAACACCTAATCTATTGATTTTTGGACCTGTACTTTTTCCAGTTATCATTCAAGCCGGTATTGACCCAATATATTTCGCTGTAGTCATGGTACTGAATCTATGTCTAGGATTAATTACACCACCCGTTGGAACCGTTTTATATTTAGGGTGTAGTGTCGGTAAGATAACATTCCCTCAGGTGGTTAAAGGCATTATGCCGTTTTTGCTTGTGGAAGTACTTGTTTTAGCACTATTAATCATTTTCCCACAATTGGTTCTGGTTCCTCTGAAATTCTTAATTTAGATACTATGATAAAATACAAACTACCTGATAAACGGGTAGTTTGTATTTTATACAGGTTATCGAAAAAGTACTAGAAAAATGAATGCAGGTGTATGAATATTCGTTTTTTTGTGTTCATTTGGTCAGAAAATTTAGGTGGCAGATGGGCT
>JANQMT010000005.1:0-5916 GCA_028279945.1 Clostridia bacterium | reverse complement strand
ATACATCACATTCTTTTCGGTCATATCTTCTCCGGTTAGGTCCGCATTAATTTTACCTTTATACAACACCAAGCATCGATCCGCCACTTTATAAATCTCAGGGAATTCCGCACTAAAAATGATAATGCTCTTCCCCTCAGAAGCTAGTAAATCTATAAGTTTATAGACCTCAAACTTTGCGCCTACATCTATTCCTTGTGTCGGGTTATCCAAAATATAAACATCTGAATTGATCTCCAACCACCTAGCGATAATCACTTTTTGTTGGTTCCCTCCACTTAGGGAAGTAATGATATCTTCAGGGCTGCCTGCTTTTATTCCGGTTTTCTTTTGACTTCTGTAAAACCTTGATAATTCAGTTTTCTTGTTGATTAACTTATTTTTACTTTCTTTAACAAAGTGGGCAACCGATAAATTATCTCTAATGCTCATATCTTTTATAATGGATCGCTCTTTACGATTTCTTGGTACCATCCCCACACCTTGCCTAATAACATTATTAATATTTTTAAGTTTCAATTCTTTCCGGTTCAAAAAAACCTTTCCCTCGGTACATTTTCTGGCCCCGAATAACGCTTCCGATAGTTCCCCTCTGCCATCCCCATGAAGACCTGTTACGGCTAACACTTCTCCTTTTTTAACTTCAAAATTAATATCAAAAAAATAAGGAGGTGCGCTTAAATTTTGTACCTTGATAATCGTCTCATCTTGTATATTAGATTTTTTTCTTTGTGAATTTGTTATGGTTCTGCCTACCAGTAATTCTGTCGCTCTATGCTCATCAATATCTTCAAACCTTCCGGATTCAATATATTTGCCATCCCTCAATACGGTATAATTATCACAGATTTCAAATAGTTCCGGCATTTTATGTGAAATATAAATAATACTTACGCCCTGATCCTTAAGCTTTCTCATAATCGTAAACAGATTTTCAATTTCTTTATTGGTTAATGCCGTAGTAGGCTCATCCATAATAATAAGATTTGATTCAAATAATAATGCTTTAGCGATCTCCACTATCTGTTTTTGACAAGTATCCAAATGAGCTACTTTTTCCTCAGGATTGATCTCAATATGCATTCTATTAAATATTTCTTTTGACCTTTCGATCATTTCTTTCTTTCTAAGAATCCTAAATCTATCGATAAGTTCTTCTCCAAGAAACAAGTTTTCATAAACCTTTAAGTCATTGACCACATTGAGCTCTTGATGGATAAATCTTATTCCTAATTCATTAGCCTTCTGAGTTGTTAGAGATTCAAAGGTTTGATGATTGAAATGAATTTTACCTGAATTGGGTGGAAATATGCCTCCCAGAACATTCATAAGTGTAGATTTTCCAGCTCCATTCTCGCCCATCAATCCATGTATTTCTGATCGACCAACCTTGAGGGATACGTTATCCAATGCTTTTTGAGGTCCAAAAGTTTTCACTATATTTTCCATTAATAAGAACATACTTCGCTTCCCCCTTTAATATAGGAAAATGAGTTGACCAAATATAGATTGATCAACTCATATAAAAACCGATTAATTTTTAGTCCCCATAACGAATTTTATATATTTCTGATTCTCTAAATTCTTGCTCGTTCTCTAAATCAATCTCAAGTGTATCAATTAATTTTAATCCTGAGAAAGTTTCACCATTTAATATTTTTGCTCCATATTCTACAGCATCTCTAACCATTGTGGGCGAGAACAAATATGTAACCTGATCCAGATCATAATCATCTTTATATGGTTTAAATGTGTCTAAGTTTTCTCTTCTGCCGCCAACACCTGTCAGCAATTGAATATCCAGTCCAGCTGTTCCATTATAATTAATAATGGCATCCAATACGCCCAGCACTACTTCATCATCATGGGTAAATACTGCTTTTATTTTTTCTATATCTTCATTAGAGCTGGTGTTTAAGAAAGTTTCCATCTGCTCTTGTGCTTTTGCTCTTTGCCAACCTGTACTAAATTGTTGAACAACGTTTATATTTTTGTTTGCTGTTTCTTTGAATCCATCAGAACGTTGTTGAGGAACAGTAGAATTATCTCCCTTAAATTCTAAAATACAAACTTCACCCTGTGCCAATTCGTCCGCAAAATAGTCATTCAAATATTCACCCGTCATTTGACCAATGGTAACATTATCTCCCATGACTTCTAAAGTTGGGACAAAGTCAGTTATGAGTCTGTCGTAAATTACCAACGGAATGCCTGAATCCAAAACATTTTGTGCTCCTGATCTCAATTCGTCACCATTATGTGGCCATAAAACAATAACATCCACTTCTTCAATAATCAATGTGTCCAGCTGATTGTTCTGCTCAGAAGATTCGGTTGAAGTTAAGAATTTGTACTCAAATCCATATTCTTCAGCATATAACTTTGTAGCAGCTTCAGCATGTTTAATACTCTCCCCCAAAAAACCATGCGTAGCGTTTGGCATTACAACGCCTAAAACCTTCACATCTTCTTCAGTCGTAACTTCCTCTGAGCCACAACCTACAAGTGAAAGCATTAGCAGCATTGCAATTAAAGATAACGCTAATATTTTTCTCATATTCTCACTCCTCTTTTATTTATATTACTAATACCATTTTGGTTTCCTCCCTTATGGTATTGTAATCAAAATAAGTTTTATTTCATGGTCGATTCTCTTATGATTAACTCAAAGTCCATCACTACATTTTCTAACACAATATCTTTATCTTTTATCTTTTCAATCAACATCTTGCAAGCTTGTGCACCTATTTCATACATTGGTTGAGCAATAGTTGTCACGGTAGGATTCATCATATTTGTAAATTTGATGTTATCAAAACCGACTAATGAGATTTCCTCCGGAACCGATATGTTATATTCCTTTAAAGTTTTTAAAGCGCCTATGGCCAATACGTCTGATACAACAAATACGCCATCCGGTTTGTTGTCTAATGTTAATAAATGCTTCATTCCCTTTTGACCTGCTTCAAAATTCAAATCACCATTTATTACCAGCTCTTCTTTATACTCTATCCCGGCTTCTTCAAGTGCTTTCTTGTATCCTAACTTTCTTTGTCTGGCATATAAAAATTTATCGCATGAACTAATCATGGCTATATTTTTCCTGCCCATGGAAATCAAGTGCTTTACTGCTCTGTACCCTGCTAAAAAGTTATCAATGGTAACATAAGGTATGTTCAATTCTTCCGTATATTCACAGCACTGTATAATGGGGTAATTCATATATACTTCTTTCAGCGTATTGATATCCAATGTTGGGTCCAAAGAAATCAAACCATCTGCCAGCTTATGCTTTAATAAATCAATAAACGTTCGCTCTCTTTCTGCATCAGAGTCGGTTTGGCATAACAATACATTGTATCCAAATTTATTGGCTACATCTTTAATTCCATCCATAATTTCAATATAAAAAAGGTTTGTAATGCTAGGCAGTAACGCTAAAATCATCCTGCTTTCTGATCTTCTTAAATTTCTACCCAGCATATTGGGTTCGTAGTTGAGTTTTTTGATAGCTGCTTCAACCTTAACTCTAGTCTTTTCTCTTACTGAGCTGCTATTATTTAGAACTCTTGAGACTGTAGCTACTGATACATTAGCTTCTTTTGCAACTTCTTCGATATTTGCCATCATGTCACTCCTTAAATTAATATAAATATACATAATGATGTAACGGATTACATTTTTCTTGTTTTTTTATTACATATACTGAGTTATTTCAACATTTTATAAAATGTAATGGATTACATTTTGATTATAATTTATTCCATTATTATTGTCAATATGTTGTATCTAAAATGAAAAAAGATATAAACTTTGATGATTCATCAATTGTTCATATCTCTTAATAATTCTGCTATGTTTTGATACCTCATCCGAGGATTTTGTTGCGTACATCTTTCAATGATAAAAGATATTTTTTTAGACAAGCGACAATGGTTTTCAAGCACCGGTGATTGACGCTTAAAACCTGTCAGCATATAAAACATGATCTTACCTAAGCTAAAAATATCGGTTGTTGGATGAATTTCCCCACCTTCATAAAGCTCCGGAGCTGCATATCCAATAGTCCCTAAACAAAAGGTTGATACGCCTCCTTTTTCTTTAGCTGACTCAAAGTCTATCAACTTAATACATTCATTTGACGATATGATAATATTAGATGGCTTTAAATCATTATAAATAATTGGATTTGGTTGTAAGCCATGCAAATAATCCAGTATATCTGCAATTTTTTGAATGTATTCCAAAGCTTTTTTCTCATTAATTTTTTTCTTTTCTTGAATCATTTCCTCTAATGTATTTCCCTCAAAATATTCCTCAACTATGTAAACGTCATTTTCGATTTCAAAACAATCCACTATTTTAGGAATACATGAATGATTTAGCCTTATTAATATATTCACTTCATTTTGCATTCTATTTTCATTTTTATTATGCCATCTTTTTATCACCCACAATGTATTCAACTTAATGTGACGTACCAGATAAACATTAGTCCTTATATTATTGGCTAAATTCCCAATAACTTCATAGCGTTGATTTAGAATTTGGCCCTTCATCACTCACCTTTTTCCTTTTCTTTATCCAATTATTAGCAAACCAACCATCTAAACCTAAAGCGATTAAACATAATCCTATTTTTTGGTTCATTTCCAGTCCGCTGATTAGCACTAAAAAACCTAAAAATAATAATACAATGCCTTGGAACAATAGAAAATAAATTTTATTATTCATATGTTGTTTTCCTAGATTGATCCATTTACTCTTCTTAATATCGTTAGCTTCTACTCTAATGTTATCAGATACAGCCATTGTATTGATTTCTTGAGACTCTATCATCATACTTCTAATATGATCTAAATTGACATCCTTAGACGATAAAGTTGTCAACACCTGTTTTTTAAACTCTTTTTCATTTCCATCCAAATACTTCCCAACCAATTCCATCATTAAGCTTTTTATTTGATTTAAAAAGTCATCTTCTCTATTGATTGGCAGATAAATAAAACAAGGCTGCTTGTCCTCTTTATAAAAGATGCCCTTAGGATGCAAAACAAAGCATTCAGGAAATAGCAACAATCTTTCAGTTTGTTTTATCACTTCAAATATACTAAAAAAAAGATTGATCAAATCTTTTTTACTTAGCTTTTTTTCTTGTATAATGGTGTCCAGAGCAGTCATATTGGACAAATTATAATAAATTCGACTGCCTTTGTCACTGGATAATATGCTCATTTCCATTAAATTATGATATGGATTATGATCTATCATTTCCTTTTGATATTCTATTATATCCACATTGTATGGCAGTTCAATGCAACATTTTTTTTGTCCGTTTATATCTATGATTTGTAGTGTTCCATAGCCTAAATCGACTTTTTCAGTATCCTGTTCATATTCAAAACGATACTTGATTTTAGAAAATTCAATTAAGCTGTATTGGCTTAGTTGATACTTTTTATACGGCTCCAGCTCAGTACCATTTATTTTGGTTCCATTTTTTGAATTCAAATCAACCATATAAAATTGATTTTCTTCATTGATAATGTGTGCATGCTCCCTGCTGATAATAGGATCCTCTATATATAACCCTTCATTATTTTTTATAGGTATCCTTCCTATAGAAAATCCTGTCGAACAATCCATCCTAATACGTTTACCATCATATAAGTTTACCAAACACCCTTTTAATTCATTGCTATCCATTGTTGTCCCCCATATTTCTTTTATCTAGTGCTTATACAATACTATAAAACTTTGCAATTGAATGTAGATGTATAAATAACTATATACCCTACTTAATACAGATTTTGCAGGGTTTATACCCTTTATCTATAGCCTCCCGAAGCTCAAGCCCCACAACATGTTCTTGGACCAAAATGCACGCTTCTGAGTGAAAATGTGTGCCACTCTTTC
>JANQMT010000002.1:0-5810 GCA_028279945.1 Clostridia bacterium | reverse complement strand
GACTTATAAAACAATTATTTCATCTTTTTCAAAAAAAATTTAAATATTTTAAATAAAAAATAATAATATTTGGATAACCACATATTATTATTTCTATATCTTGTAATATTATAATTAATTATTTAATTATTTATTTTTTTATCATTGAGATTGAGCATGACTAAGGAATTATCTGATGCTTTGAATTTATCAAAAACTATATAATAGAAAAGGCCGGATCAAATTTATTGATTCAGCCTTCTTTTACCTCTTCTTTATTTACTTCATCAGTATAGCATCTTTAGGACACTTTTCTTCGCATATTCCACATCCAATACATTTATCTTCAAGTATCTTATGCGGTTGTTTGACTTCTCCTTCAATAGCATCTACCGGACAATTCTTTTTACAAATTGTACACTTAATGCATTTATCGTCAATAATTTCAGCTTTCTTTCTATTTTCAAAATTTGCATATATGGCTTTCGTTGGGCATTTTTGAGCACATATCATACAATTTTTACATTTTGTATAGTCAATGGTGGCCAAATTACTATCAAATGTGATGGCATCAAATGGACACGCTTTCACACAAATCCGGCATCCAATACAACCAATTTCACATTTTTGTTTAACTTCTTTACCCTTTTCTTTACTATTACAATCCACAAAAACGTCTTGGTCATAAGGTACCATTGCTATAACGTCTTTTGGACACTCGTCTATACATTTACCGCAGCCTGTACATTTATCCTCATTGATAACTGCCAGTCTGTCATCATTTATTTCTATAGCATCAAAAGGACAAACTTTAACACATGTCCCAAGTCCCATACATCCATGTTTACAGCTTTTACTTCCGCCTTTAAACATGTTCGCCGTTTTACAGTCCTCTACACCGTAGTATTCAAAACTTTCTTTACTGTTGCTTACGCCTCCGGCACAGATCACTCTAGCTACCATCTTTTCTCCGGAAACGGCTTCCTGTCCCATAATAGAGGCAATTTTCTCTGCTGCTTCATCACTGGCTACCGGGCATCCATTAGCCGGTGCTTTTCCATCTATAACGCCTGCTGCAAACCCGTCGCAGCCGGGATATCCGCAGCCTCCACAGTTTGCTCCGGGAAGTACGTCTCTAATAGCAGTAATTCTAGGGTCTACTTCAACTGCAAATTTTTGAGATGCGTAAGCAAGTCCTGCACCAAAAACAAGTCCCATTCCACCAAGGCTGATAACCGGAACAATAATGTTTGATATATCCATTGTCATCATCCTCCTTCCTATACAAGTCCAATAAAGCCGCCAAAAGCAATCGCCATTAGACTTGCTGTTATAAGTGCTATCGGAAATCCTTGAAATACTGCAGGTACATCAGATAATTCCAATCTTTCTCTAATGCCTGCAAATAATATAATTGCTAATCCAAATCCTATAGATGCACCAAGTGCATTAACGATGGTCTCTACAATACCATAATTTTCTTGAATATTGATAATGGTTAAACCTAACACAGCACAGTTGGTTGTAATAAGTGGAAGATATACGCCCAAAGCCTTATATAATGAGGGACTTACCTTTTGTACAACCATCTCTACAAACTGTACCAATGAAGCGATAACCAAGATGAATGCAATGGTCTGTAAATATTCTAAATGAAAATTCACAAGAATTAAGTGATGTATCACATAGGTAATAATAGACGCTAATGTCATTACAAAGGTAACCGCCATACTCATCCCTATAGAGGTTTCAACTTGTTTTGATACACCAAGAAAAGGACAAATACCTAAGAATTTTGAAAGTACATAGTTGTTAACCAATATGCTGCTTACCAATATAACAAATAATCCTGTTGCACTCATTTGCTTACCCTCCTTGCTTTTCTAGCTGCCATCCAATTAAAGAATGCTAATAATAGCCCTAGTGCTAAGAAAGCACCTGGAGGAAGAATCATAATCAATGCAGGTTGATATGCTTCACCGAATAAAGCATAACCAAAGATCTCGCCTGCTCCAATAATCTCTCTTATAGCACCTAACATAAACAATGCTATAGTAAATCCTGCTCCCATTCCTATAGCATCAGCAATGGAATCTATGACAGAGTTTTTAGAAGCAAAAGATTCTGCTCTTCCTAGAATAATACAGTTTACTACAATAAGAGGAATAAATAATCCTAACGCTTCATCCAGTTCAGGCGCGTACGCTTTCATTAGCAAGCCTACAATTGTAACGAAAGTAGCAATAACTACTATGAAAGCAGGTATACGTATTTTACTGGGTATAATATTTTTAAGTGCTGAAATAACTATATTTGAACCTAACAAAACCGCAGTGGTAGCAAGACCCATACCGATACCATTAATGGCTGATGTCGTAACCGCTAATGTCGGACACATACCAAGCATCTGTATAAATACGGGATTTTCAGCTGCAATGCCGTTTAGCAGAGTTTTTCCAATTCTCATATCGTTCCCTCCAATCTTCCTTATTCAATCTATTTAAGATTCTCATTATAATACTTAATTGCTTCGTTTACCCCTTTTGTTACAGCGTCAGAAGTAATCGTTGCACCGGAAACAGCTACGATTTCATTATCTGAAGGTGTTCCGGCTTTAATAACCATAATTTCCATATCAGCTGTTTTACCCTGATATTGGTTTTTATACTCATCATCAGCTACCTTAGCCCCTAAACCAGGTGTTTCAGTATGGTTACCGATTTTAACACCGGTGACAACACCTTCTGCATTAATACCTACCATAACTTCTATTATACCGCCATAACCATTGGGTACGGTCTTTAAAGTATATCCTACCGTATTACCACCGGCAGTCCCTTCATAAACTTCAGCAACAATTATAAATTGATCAGGCGATTGTACTTCAAGCTGAGAAAATTTTTCTGCCTTAGGAAGTGCTTCTTTTCTCGATGCCGTATCGGCCAGTATCTTTTGTTCTTCTATTGGACCCGCTGTTATGCCATTGATATATCCGAGGGCAGCCGCAGCAACTGCGGCAATAATACATAATATAACGCCAAGTTTAATTACTTCTTTCATTCTACTTTACCTCCCCGAATAATCTAGGACTTGTGTATTTATCTAAAAGTGGAGCGGCTACATTCATAAACAGGATAGCAAAGGATACACCTTCCGGATATCCACCATAAACCCTGATAACTGTAGTAATGATACCACATCCTAATGCAAATATCACTTGACCTTTAGGTGTTATCGGGGATGATGCATAATCTGTTGCCATAAAAATAGCACCTAACATTAAACCTCCGGCAAATATGTGATACAGCATATAATTGATATCAAAACCACCAATAATCAGTGTTAACACTGCAACCGTTCCAATATATATTAAAGGAATTCTAGGTGTTATAACCTTTTTATATACCAGATATACACCCCCAAGGATTAAGAAAGCAGCTGATGTTTCTCCAAGACATCCACCAATATTACCGATTATCAAATCCGTCAATGACGGTAAAACAATACTTGGGTCTGCTTCTCCCCCTAATATCGCTAAAGGTGTAACTGTACTCACCGCATCCGGTCCCGGAGCAACCCAATTAGTCATTTGTACCGGCCATGATGCTATAAGCATAGCACGTCCTGCAAGGGCAGGGTTCATAAAATTATGTCCCAATCCTCCAAATATTTGCTTAACAATAATAATTGCGAACATAGAACCAATAACCGGAATCCACCAAGATGCTGTAGCCGGTATATTCAAAGCCAATAATATTCCGGTAACCACTGCACTCCAATCATTTATCGTTACATGTCTCTTCATTAATTTTTGACAGACTGCTTCTGTTATAACTGCAGATACTACAGCGAAAACGAGTATCTTAACCGCGCCTAATCTAAAAAAGTAAATACTAGCAAGAATAGCAGGAATTAGGGCGATAACCACATCTCTCATTACATTATCTACTGATTCATAAGACCTGATATGAGGTGACGATGATACAATCATTTTTTTATCCATTTTCTTAACCCCCTCTACTTTTGTTGTTGCTTTCTTTTTCTTGCATTGATTTCACTTTTTGCTGCTCTAATGGTTTCTAAAAGCGGCCTTTTAGAAGGACAAACAAATGAGCATGAACCACATTCAATACAGTCTAAAGCATTAATTTGTTCTGCATTCTCATACATATCTTTTAGGGCATATGCACTAAGATAAACAGGCATCAACCCAATTGGGCATATACTAACGCACTTAGCACATCTTATACAGTTGACCGGCTCAGGAAGTCTCGCATCTTCTTCTGAGAGTACTAAAATTCCTGAAGTACCTTTAACACAGGGGATTTCATCAGTAAATTGAGCAAGCCCCATCATAGGACCACCCATAATCAACTTGCCTACTTCTCCATTATATCCGCCACATTGTTCTATAATCTCTTTAAAAGATGTTCCTATTTTAATCCTTAAATTCTTTTGTTCCTTTACTGCTGATCCGGTAACAGAAGTGATTCTTTCAACTAACGGCATGCCTGTCTGAAACGCTTCACCAATTGCCGCTGCTGTACCAACATTATTCACCACTACTTTTACTTCCATAGGTAATTTACCCGATGGTACTTCTCTTTTTGTACATGCATAAATCAGTTGTTTTTCCGCACCTTGCGGATACTTTACCTGTAATGGCACAACTTCTATGCCTGATTCATCCTTTACGGCTTCTTGCATGGATTTTATTGCATCAGGTTTATTAGATTCTATACCAATATATCCCTGCTTAACCTCTACAGCTTTCATAATTGCTTTTAATCCATATACCACTTGTCCCGGATTTTCAAGCATTAGTCTATCGTCAGCTGTCAAATAAGGTTCACATTCAGCTCCATTTAAAATAACTGTATCTATTTCTTTGTCAGGTGGTGGAGACAATTTAACATGCGTTGGAAAAGATGCTCCTCCCATTCCAGTTATTCCTGCTTCTCTTATAACCTTTATGATTTCTTCTTTTGAAAGTGTCTCAATATCAGGTTTTGGTTGAATACTCTCGTGAATTTCACCTTTACCATCTGATTCGATAGTAATACATACAGCTTGTCCTGTAGGCGTAAGCATTTGTTTTATTCCTTTAACTTCGCCGGAAACACTGCTGTGTATGGGTGCAGAAACAAACGCCTCTGTATTACCGATTACTTGACCAACCTTAACATTATCACCTACTTCAACAACTGGCTGGCAGGGAGCACCGATATGCTGCTGGAGAGGGATATTTACAATTTTAGGCTCTTCAGCTTTTTCAACGGGCTTTGCTTCTGTAAAGCTTTTGCTATGAGGTGGATGAATGCCACCTTTAAAAGTCCGCAATTCCATTTTATCACTCCTTACACAAACTAATAATTAATATATAATTCCATTAGGTAGCTGGAAAATTATAACGATTCATAATAAGTTGACTCAGTCTATTAACGCAATATCTATGCCAAAAAAAATGACTGAAAATAGAGGTTTTTTATCTAAAAATCTTATTACTAAGATTTATTTTATAATACATAGGACAAAAAGTCTTTTTCTAAATTTTTCTTTAGCAGATATTAGAATATCATGATGGGTCTAAAAAATCAATACCTTGTATACAATATACACTACTGTATTTCTACTTAATTTGTCCTCTTATTCACTAATTGTTTTCTTATAAAAATTACGCAAGGTTTCCTTAATATTGCATTATCTTACATAGCTGGTAACCTGTATAGAAACACAGGTTACCAGCTACTCTTACCTCTGAATAATAACAGTTTTTAAATAGACTATCAATACATTGCCCTCATGTATGATATATATTTACCACCATAAAA
>JANQMT010000208.1:0-29442 GCA_028279945.1 Clostridia bacterium | reverse complement strand
CAGAAGGTCTGGGGTTCGAATCCCTATGGGCACGCCAAAATGTTAAACCCTTGAAATTACTAGGTTTCAAGGGTTTTGTATTTTTTTGATTTTATCCATTTTTTCCGGTGTAAAAGCATACAGTTAAGCACGTAAGAAAATCATTAGAACCGTTGAAATAATAACATGTCATTGATTTTAATGAGCGGTTTTTTTTGCGGTGTAAAAAGGAACAGTATCGAATCAGAAGGTCAGTACACTTTTATAAGATTCAGCACTCACTTAATCATAAATGAATCAATATTAGAAATATTAGACCTACTAATGATGACTTGGTTTGCAAGATGTAAATATTTTTGTGTAGTCAGAGTGTCACTATGGCCTAAAAGTGTCATGAAGTTTGCTGTATATCCCTTATAACAATTTTGAGGGACAAGAAATTTGTTTTTTTTCATATTCTTCAATATCAAGAATTGCATATGGACCTCGACCATTTTTAGTGAGAAAAAAAGGATCTTGAAATATTTTTCTAAGAGCCTTTATTTAATATAAATCCACTTGTTATTTCTAGCAAATGATATAATATAAATGTTTATAACATCAGATTAACAAATGGGAGTGTGTCAATAAAGTGAAAACAGATAGACTCATAAGTATTTTAATCTTTTTATTGCAGCGAGAAAAAACGACTGCGCCTGAGCTTGCAGAAAGATTTCAAGTATCACGGAGAACCATTCAAAGGGATATTGATGATTTATGCTTTGCAGGAATACCTATAGTGACAAAGCAAGGCGGCAATGGCGGTATATCTATATGGGAAGGTTATAAACTGGATAAAGCATTTTTAACAAAGGAAGAGCTGCAGGATATTATTGTAGGATTGAAAGGGATGGACAGTGTATCCAAGACATCAAAAATGGAACAAATACTGCTAAAGCTCTGCCCAAATGATGAAACAATGTTTTCTTTAAGGGACAGTATCATCATTAACCTAGCTTCGTATTATAAAACCAGCCTTTCAAATAAAATTGAGGATTTGAAAACTGGGATTAGAGAAAAAAGAGTGATTACTTTTGATTATTATTCTGAAAAGGGAATCCATAATCGCAGCGTCGAACCCTACTATATAGTTTTCAAATGGTCGGCCTGGTATTTATTTGGATATTGTAAAAATAGAAATGATTTTAGACTGTTTAAGCTTAATCGTATGTGGGATTTAGCTCTAAAAGAGGAACTATATGAGCCGAGAGCAATACCAGAGGAGAAAAACAATCTAGATGATTACTTTGATGACAGTAATAAAATAAAAGTTATTTTTGATAGAAGTGTCGAACATCTTATAATAGATGACTATGGCCCTAATAATTATGTCATCACAGAAAATAATGAAATAGAACTTTCAATAGGCTTTACAAACAGAGACTATATTATCGGCTGGATACTTGGATTTGGTGAAAAAGCAAGGGTTATAGAGCCAAAGGACATTGCGGTTGAAGTAAAAAGAAAAGCAGAAAAAATAGTTAAAAATTATGAACAAGACACACAATTGTCATGTTAGTTTCGTTATAATGTGAGCAAATTTGAATCAGTAAAAATAAAAGATTCAAATTAATAAATAAGATGTGAGGATGAAAATATGAATAACGAATTAATAACAAAGACAACCAAACTTGTGTCTGAAGCAGAAACTGTGACACTTACTTCTATTGATGAAAGGGGTTATCCAAGAGCTGTAGTAATGTCAAATGTAAAGGCAGAGTCTTTACATGCAATGTATTTTGTTACTTCTACAGATTCTAAAAAGGTTAAACATTATATGAAGAATTCAAAGGCTGGCGTTACATATAATCAGGGACTATCCTTAATAGGTGAAATAGAAATCATTAAGGATAATTTGCTCAAAAAAGAACTATGGCAGGATGAGTTTATTCAATACTTCCCTAAAGGTGAAACGGATCCCAATTACTGTATTCTTAAATTTACCACGAAAGAAGCATTGGTCTATATAGATGATATTTTTACTAACGATACAGGAGAGGCGATAAGGGGATACTACAATGTCATTGCCTACTGAATTGTAGAATAGATTTTATATTTATGCTTAGCAGATGTGCTCAGCATCTATTTTGTTAACTTAAAATAAATGTAAGGAACCCTTATAAATTGCTGGATTTATAAGGGTTCTATATTTCTCCATTATGGTTTAGGCGTATAGATATCCTACCATAATCATTTCTCCTCTAGCTTTTTAAATAAATAACCTTTCTGAACATATTTTTATCCTTTCTTTAGAAAAAAATATTTGACAACTCACTATGGCTTATTATAAAATAAACAAAACATAACATAAACGAACATAAAAAAACATGAACAGATTATATATAGGGTGTGATGATACATATGCTGCAGGCAGAGAGAAGAAAATATATTATTCAGCATGTCAAGAAAAATGGCAAAGTCGTGGTTGAAGAAATTGCTCAAGAATTAAATATTTCTCCAATGACCATTAGAAGAGATTTAAAATATTTAGAAGACAAACAGCTGATTAAAAGGACACATGGCGGAGCGGTACCCCATGATACCCTTGTTAAAGAAATACCTTACCAGCAAAAAACTCTAAAAAATATGGAAGAGAAAAAAAGAATTGCAGATTATGCAAGTACTTTTATTGAGGAAGGCTATACAGTTATTTTAGATGCGGGAACCACTAATATGGAGATTGCAAAAAAAATAACAGAAATGAACAATATAAAGGTGATTACAACGGATTTGATAATAGGTGCGTTTCTTTCTCAATTCCCAAAGATTACAGTTTACTGCACCGGAGGCATGGTGCAAAATGTGACGCGATCATGTACAGGCGGTGAGGCAAAGGCATTTTTAGAAAAGGTATGTGCGGATGTAGCCTTTATTGGTGCCAGTTCCATAGATGTAGACAAGGGTGTTACGTGTCCAACCTTTGAAAAAGCGCAATTAAAAAGACAAATGATGCTATCTGCAGAACAGGCGATTTTAGTGACGGACCATGAAAAGTTTGGAATGAAAAGTATGGCAAAAATATGTTCTCTGAATGATTTGGATTTAATCATCACGGATGAATGCGTTGATAAAGGAATTTTAGAAAAAATTCTTGATGACGGTATTGATGTAAAAGTAGTGTAATATGGAGGAAATATGCCGGAGATTGTAATTATTGCAGATGATTTAACTGGTGCAAATGCTACCGGTGTGCTGTTATCAAAGAATGGATTTGAAACAGCCACTTTTTTAGAACAGGATGCTTTTATAGCAGAAGATAACAGCGTTTTTAATGTTATCTCTATCACAACTGACAGCAGAAGTATTTCAAAAAATGATGCCTACCTAAGGGTATCCAATGTTGTCAAGAAATTTAAACAACAAAAGATAAAATTCTTTTCTAAAAGAATAGACAGCACACTTCGGGGAAACATTGGAGCTGAAATGGATGCCGTATTAGACAATTTGAGTCAAGAAACCTTGGCAGTTGTCGTACCGGCTTTTCCAGCTTCAGGAAGAGTGACGGTTGGTGGATATCTTACAGTAAATTCTGTACCGCTGGAGAAAACAGATGCAGCGAAGGACCCAAAAACACCTGTGAATACATCGTATGTTCCTGAGCTTATCAAAGCCCAGACCAAATACCCTGTAGATTTTCTACCACTGGAATACATATTAAAAGGAGAGAAGAAGCTCAGTGAGAAAATATTAGAGTCAAAGAAAAAAGGCAATAAAATTATTGTAATGGATGCATCCACTGATGAGGAGATTAATACCATTGCAAAAGCTGTAAAATTATCAGAAATACCTATTGCAGCAGTAGACCCTGGCCCCTTTACAGCTGCTCTTGCATTAGAGCTGGTAAAAAGGACAAAGGTAACGCAAGATCAAAAGATTATGCTGACTGTGGGCAGCGTAACTAATCTGACCAGGCAGCAGTTAAATGAACTTAAGAATCAATACCACCCTTTACTCATTACGGTAAACGCTATGGCACTTACTGATGAAGCGGCTTGTGAGGAAGAAATAAAAAGGGTTGTAAGTAAAATTTCTAAAGACATTATGAAGCACCGTATATTTGGGGTCATCACCACAACCGAAGAAAAAGAAATATTAGACCTCAGCCAGATCGCTAATGCGTCAAATATTACCGAAACTCAAGTGTCTCAGAGAATATCAGAAGGATTGGCTAAAATCACTAAAAGAGTGCTGAAACAAAATAGGGCTTCCATAGGAGGCTTGTTTACCAGCGGTGGAGATGTCACTGTAGCTGTATGTCAGGCAGTTTCAGCAAGAGGCATTAAAGTAGAAGATGAGGTATTGCCTTTAGCTGTATACGGCAGGCTGATTGGAGGAGAGTACGATAATATGCCTATTGTTACAAAAGGTGGACTGATCGGAGAGCAGGATGCCATTGTAAGATGCGTCAACTATTTATCCTCCAAAACATCGTGTACATTATAAAAGATTTAATTTAGTAAGAAGGGATTGTGCAACATGAAAAAAAGCTATATTGGAATTCCAATGGGAGATCCGGCGGGTATTGGGCCGGAAATTGTAGTAAAAGCAATGATTGATGATAGATCCTTTGAGATGGCAAAACCAGTTGTCATTGGAGAGAAAAAAACACTTCAACAAGCAATGAATTTTTGCAAAGTTGATTTAAAAATAAATACCATTAATAAAGTATCAGAAGGTGATTATAAAAAAGGAACGCTGAACCTAATTGATTTAGAAAATGTCGATGTTGAAAAATTAAAAGTAGGACAGGTACAAGCCATGGCAGGAAGAGCAGCTTTTGAATATATTGAAAAAGCTGTTGAATTTGCAATGGATAAAGAATTAGCAGCCATTGCTACAACGCCTATTAACAAAGAATCTTTTAAAGCAGGCAATATACCTTATATCGGACATACTGAAGCCTTGGCCGCCTTAACCAATACCCACGACCCATTGACCATGTTTCAGGTGAGCAGCTTAAGAGTATTCTTCTTATCCAGACACGTTTCCCTTAAGAAAGCTTGCGAAATGGTTAAAGAAGAAAGAATAACGAACTATATAGAAAGGTGTATAGTGGCATTAAACAGATTAGGAATAGAAAAAGCAAAATTGGTAATATCAGGATTAAATCCCCATTGCGGGGAGCATGGATTATTTGGAGATGAAGAGATAACAGAAATTGAGCCGGCCATTAAAAAAGCGCAAGAAAAAGGGCTGGATGTTGAGGGCCCTGTACCGGCAGATTCAGTATTTCATCTTGCATTAAACGGAAAATATGATGCTGTATTATCGCTTTTTCATGATCAAGGACACATTGCTACCAAAATGGTGGATTTTGAAAGAACCATTTCCCTCACCAATAATATGCCGTTTTTACGTACTTCTGTTGATCATGGAACGGCCTTCAACATAGCGGGTACGGGTAAAGCCAGTGCTGTCAGTTTAGTTGAAGCCATCTATCTCGCTGCATTATATGCACCCAATTTTATAAATAGCAAATAGTGAGATCTGGATTGGTTCATTATCACAGTAAATATACTTCCTGTAAACATTTATATTATCACAAATTTTAAAAGCACTAAAAAAATTTTTTGTATTTTTCAACTCAATATATATTAAATTGCAAACTGTAAATAATATATTTAAGCAATTAATATTTTAGGAGTGATAAAAATGAATACTATAGAAGACATTTACAGCACTATACTAAAAACAGTTTTTTACATTGCAAATCCTATCAAAAAAAAGGTTATTAGAACAGAATGTAAGGTCCATCAATTTATTAACACGGATGCGCTGCTGATCCTTAAAAATGATGAATATTTGGATGAATTTAATTTTTTAAGTCGTTTTATATTAGAAATAAATAAAGGTACGGTATGGGCAGACCAGGATTTTAAAAGCTCCAGTCATTTTTATAATCCTGATGAAAAGATGGATGGATTATATGGCAGAAGAAGTGCGATGGAACTTGGGATTGATTATTACCTTCAAGCCAGAAAATGTTGGAAAAAAGGGAAGTTAAAAAAATCTCTATTTTATTTAGGCGCTGCACTGCATATTGTCCAAGATATGACGATTCCCCAGCATGCCAACATTAAGCTGCTCAATAACCATCGTCAATATGAGACGTTTATTAAACGGACATATCGGTATAATCATGTATTTCAAGTAGAACATGGGGCTTATTTATTAAATTCTATTGAATCCTATATAAAATATAATGCATCGGCTGCTATTGAAATCAATAAAAAATGTCGGACAATTACAAATAAAGAGAAACGCTACTATTGTATTTCAAAATCCGTGCTCCCTTTAGCTAAAAGAACGACAGCCGGAGCAATGATTATGTTCTATAGAGATGTTCATCATAAGAAAAAGTTTCATTTATTCAAGTCAACTTTTTCATGACAACTTATCTTCAACTTACAAGTCTAATATTTTTCTATCATTTCATTCATATAATATTGCTGTTCCAATAAGAATCCGATAGTTTTAATATAAACTCATTTTCCTTAGATTTTAAGGAAGATAGGTTTTTTTGTTTTGTGGAGATGTTGTTGGGTAGCTGAGTAATTTCAAGATTTTATATACAGTGGTAATTTTGTTGACATGACTTAACATAAATCTAACTTTAATTCAATATAGAATTCACATTTACCATCTATAATATGCTTAAGATGTCTAGACGTCTAGACGACTTTTGATTCGTTAGGGAGTGATTGCTTATTGAATAAGTTAAAAAGCAAATGGAAGTTTTTAAGATTTTTGTTATTAGGCATTTTTCTTACCTGGACGTTATTTCCTATTTATTGGATGACAACTATTGCAATAAGAAGTGAAAAAGAATTATCGTCAAAATTAGAGATATTCCCTAAATCCATGACATTTGAGAATCTATCAAAGATATTTATTGAAGATGGATTTACATTGGCTATTATGAATAGTTTTTCAGTTACTATTATATCACTTTTAATATCATTAGCACTTGGAATTTCCTGTGCATATATACTAGCACGTTCAAGATTTAAGTTTCAAATGAAGACACTTTTACTATTTTGGATATTACTAGTGAGAATTTTGCCGCCGATTACTTTTGCACTACCCCTTTACATACTCATGAACAGTTTTGGTATTCTACACACAAAAATACCCATTATTCTAGCTCATATACTCATTAATATTCCGTTTATAATCTGGTTTATGATGTCATTTTTAGCAAACATACCGGTAGAGCTTGAAGAAAGTGCCAAGGTAGATGGCGCCTCAGAATGGGTGCTTTATATAAAAATTATTTTACCCTTAGTACTTCCGGGTATTGCTGCTGTCACCATATTCTCATTCATGACATCATGGAATGAGTATTTATATGGGGTTATATTTGTTCAAAGCCCCAGCAATTTTACCATACCTCTTAAACTGGCAACGCTTAACAGTGAACAAGAACTGCTGGAATGGGGGAAAGTGGCCAGTGGTGGGATTATATCCATGATACCGGTCATGGTAGCTGCTGTATTTATGCAAAAGTATTTAATCAAAGGTTTAACAGCAGGGTCAGTCAAAGAATAAAAAATTGAATGAACTTAAGGAGGAAAAAATGAAAAGATTTGTGTCCATTTTATTGTTAATTGCTGCATTGATAACGGTTATGGCTGGTTGTCAAGGAGAGGAAGCAGCATCAACATCACCTAAGAGTATCGTCATCGCGGCAAGAGGTGGGTCCCATGTTAAAGCAATGGAAGCAGTAAAAACAGAATTTGAGCAGGAACATAATGTCAAAATTGAAATTTTAGGATTAGAAGGTGCAGATTTAAAACAAAAGATTTCTCTTGATGCAAAAAATAAGATCGGTGCTTATGACTTGATTATGGCTGATGACCCTTGGATACCGGAATTATGTGAAGCCAATGTATTTACGAAGCTATCCGACATCCATGTAAAAGCAGATGATGATTTTGTAAAAGCCTCTTTAAATTTAGGCAAGTATCCATACAAAACAGGTGAGCAGTATGCATTACCTTTCGCGGGAAATGTTCAGCTATTCTTTTATAATAAGGCGTGTTTCCAAGAAAAAGGATTGGATGCACCACAAAGCTGGGAAGATGTACTGTCTATAGCGACAGAAATTAATGCAATGGATGGTAAAGTGGGTTATGTGGTTCGCGGGCAGCAAGGTAACCCAATCGTATCTGATTTCTTGCCTGTATTTTGGTCTTATGGAGGTAAAGTATTTGACGATAATTGGAATGCGACAGTAGATTCTCAAGCTGGAAGAGATGCATTGGAAATGTATATGAATTTATTAGCAGTGGGTGCAAATTATGAAAAATCAGATATTGTTAGTTCGGTGTCTGAAGGCAAAGCAGGTATGTCATTAGGGTGGCCGTCATGGTATATCTCTGGAAAAGATGCAAATGCAGAATATGCACCCATTCCTTCAAAAGCTGCAAATGACTCAAAGGATGAGACAACAGGTATGATTGGCAACTGGATGATGGGTGTAACCTCAAACTCAGAAAATAAGGAGCTTGCAGGAAAATTTCTAGCCTATATCACAAGCAGTGATGTTCAAAAGGAAATGGTTGAGCATGGTGGGGTGCCTACAAGAAAAAGTGTTTACATGGACAGCACTCTAGGAAAGCAATATAGGCACTTTTCAACTCAATATGAAGCTTTAGAAAATTCTGTAGCAAGACCAAGAACTCCAAAATGGTCTCAAGTGGAAACCGCTTTAGGGGCTGAGCTATCCGCTGCTATCTCAGGAACTAAATCTATTGATGATGCGTTAGCAGATGCCAACGAGGCCATTAATAAGATTATGAAATAACAACAAAAAACAGTAGAAACCCTGACAACCTGGGGTTTCTACTATACTTCTTAATAACAGGAGTTAAATATGATTAAAAAAATAAAATTTCAACACTTGATGACTGCTCCAACCATTATTGTTTTAGGATGTCTTACTTTATTCCCATTAATATATACACTGTATTACAGCTTTACGGATTATTATTATCTGGCCAGCGGTCCTAAAAATTTTATTGGCCTTAATAATTATATTGATATTTTTAATGATGAATTGTTTAGAAAAGCGGTAATGAATACAGTTAAATTTATGCTTTTGGTAGTAGTGATTGAGACTTTTTTAGGATTGGTAATGGCATTGTTATTAAATAGTTTTAGTAAAGGGGTTAAAATATTTAGGATTATTTTGCTTTTACCGATACTTTTGCCTCCTGTCACAGTAGCTTTAATATGGCAGATGATGCTTAGTAATAAGGATGGTATCATCAATCAATTATTGGCATTGTTTAATATACAGCCTTTCAATTGGCTGTCAGATGTATCAACAGCATTTTATGCCATTTTAATGATAGACATATGGCAATGGACACCCTTTGCGTTTTTATTGATCTATGCTTCCTTACAATCCGTTCCGGAATCTCAATATGAGGCTGCTAAGATAGATGGTGCAAATGCATTGGGAAAGTTTATATATATTACTTTGCCAAATATTTTGCCTGAGATATTTCTTGTTATATTACTAAGGACAATTGATGCATTCAGATTATTTGACAAAGTCAATATATTGACAAAAGGTGGTCCTGCAAACTCAACAACAACCATTACACAATACATTTATCTCAATGGCGTCTATAATTTGAAAGTAGGGTATGGTGCAGCTGCATCACTGATAATGGCATTCCTAGTGCTTCTATTCTCAGCTGTATATTTGAAAAAAGCGTTTGGGGTGAATAAAAATTAATAGTTTAATAGATTTTATAAATGTAGGATTTGGAGAAGCAACATTCCTTCGCATTGAAGACGACACTAAATATTTCTATATCCTAATTGATTCCGGTAATCTTTCAGATGAACTATACCAAAACAATAATAAAAGATATAATATAAAAGAATATTTAAAAAATAATTGTATTGAAAAGATTGATTTGGTAATACTGACACACTTTCACGAAGATCACATCGGTGGGTTTTATGAAATCATAGATAAAGTAAAAATCTCCAAGGTCATTACCAACTTGATATTGCCTAGAAAAATTATGAATGGTTATTTGCGTTGTCATGACAACCCATTTTTATCTTCCGTCTCAATCTATAAGGATATCTTAAAAAAGCTTGAAGCATTAAGTATTCCATTAGAAGTTATTGATGATCCATATGAGTTAATCATAAACGATTTCAATTTTAAAATATTAACCCCAAGAAAAACTATAATAGAGGAAGTTGTCAAGCATTTATCATTTTTAGACATTCATCATATGGAAAGAGAAGTGGAAAGATTACATATGATTGATCGATCATTAAACAGTACTTCATTAACGGTTTTACTTAGCAAAAGTGAGAGGAAAGTTGCACTTATAACGTCTGATGCAGACTTAGAGTATTGGGATAATTATACGATGGAGATCAGAGGGGTTGATATATTGCAAGCACCACATCATGGAGATATTAAGCACATCTCCCCATCTTTTATAAGACATGTATTTCCAAAATATTTTATTGTTAGCGCTGATGCTCAAGGAACATATAATCTACCCCATGAAGCAATAAAAGATGTTGTTAGGGAAAACTCAGAAGCAGAAATATATTATACAGAAGAAAAGGGTACAGATCATAAGATGATTCGAATCAATATTGATACAATGGACATACAATTAATAAAATAAGGGAAAGTGATAAAGATGATGTATGAGGATGTTTTAAAGGATGTCAATGAATGGATTGATAAGGTAGCCCAATTTCAAGTGGATGCCATGCATCATAAAGATTATAATATTAGAACCAAAGATAGTGATATCAATTTGGTGACGGATATAGATATAAAATCGGAAGAAATGCTCATTGAATTCATAACCAATAAATATACCGACCACTCTATATTAAGTGAGGAAAGTGGGACCAATGGTCATAATAGCGATTATATGTGGGTGATGGACCCTTTGGATGGTACAACCAATTTTATACATGGATTTCCAATGTTCTCCATATCAGTTGCCTTAAAATATCAAGGGATTACCCAATTGGGCATGGTCTATGCCCCCTTATTGAATATGAAGTTTAAAGCAATCAGAGGTCAGGGTGCTTATTTAAATGAAAAAAAAATAACAGCTTCTAAAACCAGCAATTTAAAAGATAGTTTGATCTCAACAGGATTTACCTACAATAGGATGGAAGAAAACATAAATCTTAAATATTTTAGTAAAATTATAAATAAAATTTCAGGGATAAGAAGGACCGGTAGTGCTGCTGTGGATGTATGTTTAGTAGCCGCTTCTGCTTTAGATGGGTATTGGGAATTTAATTTAAATGAATGGGATATATGTGCAGGAGCTTTAATATTAGAAGAGGCAAAGGGGAAAATAACGCATTTGGACGAATGCAGCAACAGGCTTATGGTTTGCAGCAATTCTAATATCCATGGGTTATTGATAGATTGTCTATTATCCCCATGCTCTGATTAATATTTTAAAATAAAATATACAATAAGTTAATAAAAGAGGTATCTAATGGCTAATAGTATGCATTTAATTAAAAAAGAAATAGAAAAATTGCTTGAAGAAAACCAGTTCAAAATCAACGAAAAATTACCTTCTGAGGTAGAAATGGCAAAATACTTTAATGTGAGTAGAGTTACCTATAGATCTGTGGTTAAGCAGCTAGAAAAAGAAGGCAAGCTTTATGTCAAACACGGTTCGGGTACTTTTGTGGTGCCACCCTTACCCAATATTGAAAGTAATATTCAAAAGCTTGAGAGTATCGGAGAGATGATTAAAAGCGCAGGATTAAAAGAAGATGAAAGACATGAAAAGACAGAATTTATTCCTTGTGAAGAAGATATGTGTGAGATACTAAAAATATCAAAAGGAGCAAAAGTTGTTAAGCTTGAGAGATATAGAATAGCTGATGATGAAGCGATTTCTTTTTCAATTAACTTCATGCCATATGATCTGGTAGGAAAGGCATTTGAAACACATGAATTCTCCGGTTCCTTATTTAGATTTTTAAAAATAAATTGTGACATAGAAATTACATGTGCAGACTCTGAATTCTGTGTGGCTGGCTTAGATGATAAATATACAAAAAAATTAGACAGTGATAATAAGAAGGGCGTAGCATTATTCAAACAGCTCCATTATAGTGAAGACAATACCCCTGTATTATATTCCTATGACTATTTAAGAAATGATGTTTTTAAATTTTGTATTAGAAGGAGAAAGTGAAGCACCATAAGGGTTGAAACAATATATATTTTTACAGTTATTTTTTAGACTTCTTCAAACCCAAGATATAATCAGCACTTACATTGTAGTATTGACACAATTTAATAAGATGTTTAATAGGCAACTCCCTGATACCTAATTCATATCGTGAATATATTTGCTGTGAAGTACCTAAGACTTTAGCAATCTTAGTTTGAGTCATATCTCGATCTTCTCTCAGCTCCCTAATCATATCCGAATAATTTTTCATAAACATATCTCCTTAAAAAAGCATAAGTATATATAAATGATTGCATACAACCAAATGGATGTGTTGATATTACAACCAAAAGGTTGTATAATATTTAATTATTTGTAGTATGAGCCAAGTATGTTAAAAATATTTGTACAAAAGGGGAAAAAATGTTGGAGGAAAAATGTATTCAAGATAGAATAATTAAATTACGATTAGAATTATATAAAGAGTTCCAAGTTAATGGACATAGCGAAAAAGTCATAGAAATAAGCCAGGAGTTAGATAAGTATATTTTAATGGTTCAAGAAGAATTGTTGAAAAAATAAAGGGATACGGTTTTAATGGAAATAACGTTATATACGAAGCCTTGATTCAATAATGAATCTTGAATCTATAAATAAATCTATTATAAAATAAAACTTCAATTAATGCTCTTGATATTGAAATTAAGCGACTTATGAAGACACAAAAGAGTATCATTTGATTTAAAAATGAATCACTAGATACTCTTTTGAAAATAATAAAAATAGTCAAATACCCTAAAAACCGTTGATAAAGGGCTTGTACTTTTTTGGTATGAATATTGCTTATATATTAGGTTGTGCGTAAAAGGAATACATAAAATAAACAGAAAATTTTTAATGTTGACCCGTGTTGACCATCATAAAAAGTATCAATCCAAAAAAGAGGCTGGTTGTAAAAACCTGTAATAAATTGATCATAAAAGTATAATGATATTATTATAAAAAATAGGACAATACCTGAAGAAGTTATCCACGAAAAAAAGGAAAAAAAGTTTCTTAGAAGAAAATAGTATATAGTACCCTTTCCTTTATAAAAGTTATAAAAAAAATTGTAACCAATTATAACTCAAAATTAGGAGGGGCACATGCTGTTTCTATAAAAAAAGTTTTATAAAAGGAGGCACAAATTATGTTTGTTTGCGATATAAAGCGAATGGAAGACAAGATTAACACTTTTGCAAAGTATGGTGACACAGGAAATGGTGGCATTACCAGATATTCATTGTCACCGGAAGCGGCTCAGGCAAGAGAAGAATTTACAAAGAGAATGAAGGCTATCGGCGCTGAAATAACGACTGACGATATGGCAAATATGTATGCGACTATTCCTGGTTCTGACCCTAATGCTAAAAGAATCGTTATGGGATCTCATGTTGACTCGGTAACCAACGGAGGCAACTATGACGGCATCCTGGGTGTTATAACGGCTATGGAAGTTTTAGAAACAATCGTTGATCAAAAGATTCCTCACAAGCATCCAATGACAGCTATGATCTGGACAAATGAGGAAGGTTCATTATATCCACCTGCAATGATGTCATCCGGTGTAGTATGCGGAAAATTTGACAAAGAAACAATGCTTGCTTCAAAGAGTGCTTTAGACGAAACAAAGACTTTTGGTGATGCTTTAGCGGCAAGCGGCTATGTTGGACCGGAATCAAACAGACTGAATCCAGATGACTATGAGTGTATGTTTGAGCTTCATATTGAACAAGGTCCAATTCTTGAAGCTGCTAATAATGATATCGGTGTTGTAACTTGTGTAATTGGTATGATTAACTACAGAATCAGAACCTATGGTCAAGCTGACCATGCCGGTACTACGCCTATGAAATACAGACAAGATGCGCTTTATGCAGCTGCTCAGCTTATTAACTATCTACACGACGAGCTAGACAAGCTTGATCCTAATCTTGTGTACACCACCGGTGAAATCAAGTGTCATCCATGTGTGCATACAGTAATTCCTGATTTTATTGACTTCTCTATTGATTCAAGACATGAAGACCCTAAGGTAATTGAACAAGTTGTAAATGTTATTAAGAATATGCCTAAGGAAGTTGTTAAGTGTAAGGTAGATTTTGAAAAAGCTTGGGCGCGTGACACCGTTTATTTTGATAAAGAATTAGTAGGTTTTGTAAAAGAAAGTGCTGATGAATTAGGAATTTCCAACCAGTACATTAACAGTGGAGCAGGACATGATGCCCAATTCGTAACGGACATGATACCGACGACTATGATCTTCGTTCCTTCAAAAGATGGTCATAGCCATTGTGAGCCTGAGTTTACATCTGTTGAGCAATGTACAAAAGGCGCAAGCGTAATGTTGAATGCCGTACTTAAGGCAGATGCAAAATAAGAATATTACAGACAGTTTTAAATTTAAATAGGTCATTATAATCAGAATCACCAGCTCAGCTAGTGATTCTGATGTAATCGAAAAAGTATAAAAAGTACAACTTTTGTGTTAATAAAAGCTTAAAACGCCGATAATATTCAATTATCGGTGTTTTTTATATTGTATTGAAGTCAGGATAAATTATCAGATATAGCACAATTTCTGCAAATATGATACAATTCAATGCAAAGTATGTACAAGTAATATATAAGTAAAACGGATAAGGAGATATAATGGCAAAAAAGAGAACAGACATTAATACTAAATCTTTAATATATAATAACGCTAAGTTTCTTTTTTTTCAAAAAGGTTATACGAATACAACATACGATGAGATTTGTGAAAAAATTGGATTAAATAAGGCGATGCTCAAATATCATTTTTCTTCTAAAAAGAATCTAGCCGCACTAATTTATAATGAAATCCACACGGACATTAACGAGTATATCGAAAAACATATGGGGATTTCTTCAAGTGATAAGATAAGGCATTTTATTCTTCAAACTATATTTTTTGATTTAATAAAAAATAATAGTAACTTTAATTTATTTTACATAGATATTTGTAAAGACAATATTTTGACTCAGTATACAAAAGGTACAACATGCTACTATATAGCAGAAATTTCTGAAATAAATAATATGAGCTATAGTGAATCTGATTTAAAAGTGTTTTCTAGTATATTTTTAGCAACGCAAAGTGAATTACTAATAGATTATTTTAAACAAAATATTGATAAAGAATATGAAGAACTAGAAAAAATATACTTTAAACTTTTATTTGGATATTTTGGATATTCTGATAGCGATGTTGAATATTATTTAGATAAGTCTAGAGCGATCTTGGAAAATTATGACATTGACATAGAAGATTCATTTCAGGTTAGAATAACTAAAAAAGATTATATTTAAATATTTTAAAACAATTCCCTTTTATAGGGATTTTTTTTTATGCATTTTTATTGTAACCTTATTGACAATAATTAAAAATGGTGATAATATAGCAGCACGTTAAGTGTACTTAACATGCTGCTATATTATCTCATTAAAGGAGCATATAATGTTAGAAAAATGAAGAGACTTAGAAATAATACTACAAAATAAAAATGAAAACCAAATGTATTTATAGTATGTGCTCACGACTTACATACATTAGAAGCATTAAAAAAAGCTACAGAAAAAGGATTAATTAGGAGAAGATTATGAAAATATTAGTTATTAATCCAGGTAGTACATCTACCAAGATAGCATTATATGAAGATAAAAATGAACTATTTAATAAGAGCATAACTCATTCAGCTGATGAGGTTTCTAAGTATGATACGGTGTACAGTCAATTTGATATGAGAAAAAACCTTATTCTAAAAGCACTAGAGGATAACAATTATTCAGTCGATGACCTTGACTGTGTTATTGGCAGAGGCGGTTTATTCCCTCCCCTTAAAACAGGCGGCTATATAGTTAATGAAAAAATGGTTAATATGGTAAAGGAAAATAAGATACCTGAGCATGCTTCTAATCTTGGTTGTGTTATAGCTGATAGCATAGCAAAACCACTTGGTATTCCAGCATATATTTATGATGCTGTATCAGCTAACGATTTTCCACCTATAGCGAAGATAACAGGAATGCCGGAGATCGAGAGAAAGAGCTTTTGCCATGTACTTAACTCAAGAGCAATGGCAATCAAGTATGCAAAAAGTATAAAAAAAGATTACTCAGAGCTTAATCTACTTGTGGCACATCTTGGTGGTGGAATAACAGCAAGTGTTCATAAAAAAGGAAAATTAGTAGACTCATTATCAGATGATAATGGAGCATTTTCGCCGGAAAGAGCCGGTAGTCTCCCTATACTAGAGATAATTGATATGTGCTATAGTGGGGATTATACACATAAAGTAATGAAAAAGAAAATGAGGGGAAATGGTGGACTTGTCGCACATCTTGGTACATCTGATTGTAGAGAGATAGAAAAGATGATAGAAGACGGAGATGAAAAAGCCGCACTTGTGTACCAAGCACAAGCATACCAGATAGCAAAGTGCGTTGGATTATTATATCCTGTATTAATGGGTGATATAGATGCTATAATTTTAACCGGTGGAATAGCTTATTCAGATGTACTTATAGAAAATGTGAAAAAATACATCTCACACATGGGTAATATTATTGTGCTTCCTGGTGAACATGAGATGCAGGCTATGGCAGAAGGAGCAACTCGTATATTAAAAGGTGAAGAAGAATATTATACGATGTAAAGCATAAAGTAGACGCAAAATAAGAATAAAACTTAACTTTACGGACAGTTTTGGATTTAAATAAGTCATTATAATAAAGAATCACTGGCTCAGCCAGTGATTCTCTTTATATAAAAAAGCAGGACGCAAATAGCGGCCCGCTTTATTCGTCATCTTCTTTTATAAACTCATACAATAATTCGATAGCACTATTTAAGTGATCTCGCATGATTTTTCTACCTCTTTCAGCATCCTTTTTCTTGAAGCAATCGAGAATCTCCTTATGCTCTTCTAATTCACATAATAACTCGTTTTGATCCAATGATAAAATATGCCTGCTTCTTACAGCAGATATTTCATCAGCAGTAGCAGAAAGAAACTGTTCTAAATATTTATTTCGCGAAATTCTAGCAATCTCATCATGAAAAGGCTGTCCAAGATTCCAACGATACGTTTTATTATTAAGGCTGTCTACGGAATCCTGAATGATTTTTTCCAAATTAGCAATATCACTTTTAGTGGATTTTACAATAGAAAGAAAAGTAAGTTCCGGTTCTATTATCAGTCTTGACTCTAATAAATCGTAAGTAACATTTTTCTGATCCAAAGTTGTAAACAAGTTCAAATATTTTATATTTCTCAAAGCTGTAGGAGAAACGATAGTTCCGGTACCGGCTTTTGAAGTAATAATATCCATTATCTCAAGAGATTTTAATGCTTCTCGAACAGAGTTTCTACTCACCTGAAAAGATTCAGCTAACTCCATCTCATTAGGGAGTTTTTCTCCCAAGCTGATTTCGCCATCCGTTATCATTTTAATAATATAATCAAATACGTCTTTATAAACACTTCTTTTAGCTATGGGCTTTATCATTATTAATCCCCCCATATTGAATTAGTATGAATTAATTATAGTTAAATATACGATGAGTTGTCAACGGATGTGCAGCATATTGTTAATAAAATAACATTAATTTTACATGATTTTTACATTTAATACATAATATAAAAGCTTCTTTATTATAGCTCATAAAAAAGAGCTAAAAAAAACTACCTTAAAATAGAATTTGAGCATTGATTCAACACGAAAATTATGTTATATATAGAAGGTATCAACACTTTAGAACCTTATATATATAATAAGTGTTTAACAAAATAGAAAGAAATGATAGATAAGAGGAGGCTGCAATGGATTTGAAGCTTAACTTACTGGGCTTGCCCCAAGATAAATTTAAATATTTAATGGAAAATTATAACACGTGGATCGAAAACGTTGAAGAAACTGCATTCTTATATATTGAAATAAACAGATTGAATATTAAACAGACTAGAGAATTGGTTCTGGTTTTACAAAAAAATGCATCATTAGATATGGAGAAAGTTCATCAATTATTGGACCAATGTCTATGTAATGCGGAAATTAAAGAAGAACTAAGAACATTATATCAATCCAATGAATCAGAAGAAAAAAAATGGATCGTCTATTATAATCATATGGACGTAGGCCACAGAGTCAAAGCAAAGAAATACACAGAAGCACTATTGTTAGCTTATGAAAAATATGGAGCAGATGGAAAGATAACAAAAGTAGAAGAAGCTTGATTTGGATAAGACCCAATACATTTTGGGCAATCCAAACCGCTTCTTAAATTTCCATTTATTTATTATTTATTACAACGTCTTCAAACTTATATTTATTGTAAAATTTGTTTAGTTTTTTTAACATCTTTTTTTCGTTGGCAAAGGTATTCATTAAATTTTGACTAATATCAGAAAGAGATTGAGATTCAATTCCTTTTAAACTTTCTTCACGAGTTTTTATCATTTTAAGATATGATGCATGTGCTTTTTCTTTAATATTATCATACTTTTCTGTTTTGATATTAAATACTTTGTATAAAGGATAGAAATTTTCTTCTATGCAGGCATGAAACTCATCATAGCCATGTTCAATTAATTTTTCAATATAAGGTATTGATTCTTTGTAAAACATTTCACATAAATTAGTAGCCAGAGAAGTTTTATTAGTAATATCTTTGTCTGTAATCAAATATTCTAACAGCATTTTAGCTGTTTGATCATTAGGTAAATATATTAACATATCATAATATCTCATTCTTTCTGTCTCGTCGTTATTGGTTTCAATTTCAAACTTTATTTCTTCAAGCATATCACTATCAAGCGTATTTGCAAAATATTTATAGCATGATGTGTTAAGCATGCTTAATGTTTCGCCAGAAAAAACACTAAATATTTTTTTTGAATATTTCTTAATATTAGATGTTAATATTAATCTAGTCAAATAATCAACCTCATCATCTAAGTCATCCGATAGATCATTAATATTGGATAATTTCTTATCAATAAGTTCCTCAAGATCAAATAAATTCCTGTCTTCACAAAGAAGTTCTTTTATAACTTCAGTAAATATATTTAATCTTTTATATTCTTCACTCTGCGCATCACAATCACTGATTTGGCTAACTAAAATCCAATATCTATCCCATAATTCATCGATAGATTTTTTGCTAAAATGTTTTTTCTTTCTAAACTTTAGATTATGCTTTATTGAAAAATTCTCATCAAACTTGTAATCTTTTACACTGGTATCCGGTAATTTATTCAACAATACTGAAGGGGCATGAACTATTACTCTGTCTATGTGTTCAAATAATTGGATATCTTGAGTATCTTTCTTTAGTTGAAGAAGGTACTCTATTAGTTTTTGGTTTTTATAAACAGGTTCCAGTAAATAAATGAATCCATGATCTTGATACTTTGATTGAGATTGAATAATAATATCTATAACCTCATCATCACAAGTATTATAGTTGTTTAAATATCGATAGATAGCTTGCCTAACGACTACATCCTCATTAAGTAAATGACACTTAATCAATTCTTTTGTTAACATTGATATTCCTCCAAATGTATCTAAGTATTAGATTAATATATAAATTATCATATATTGAATATTTTCTATTATTTTATCACAAATTGTTGTAAAATAAAGTAGCGTTTCAAATGCTTTGCAACAATCTATTCAAATTTGTTAGGGATTTAGATCTAAGCCAACAGTTTGTTATTTTCTAATTTTAGAGTAATAAGTAGAAAATAAGGGGAAAGAAAAATGTTGTTGACATAACACCTGACCAAAAGAAAATAATAAACAAAATAATTGAGTATATAGAGTCGTATGATAACGCATAAAAGCGTCAGACGATTTTGAGAAAAATGAAAAAAATTGAGAATGCAGAAAATCAGAAGGGGGATTTTTAATGGCAATAAGACAAATAAGACAATCAGATGATGAAATATTAAGAAAAAAGAGCAGAGTTATTGAGGTTGTTGATGATAGAATAAGACAAGTTTTAAATGATATGGCTGATACCATGTATAATACAGAAAATGGAGGAGGATTAGCAGCGCCTCAAATAGGTATATTAAGAAGGTTAGTTGTAATAGATATGGGCGAAGGACTAATAAAGCTAATCAATCCAAAGATAATTAGTCAGGAAGGAACGCAGGAAGTGATAGAAGGATGTTTAAGTATTCCTGATACTTTTGGGAAATTAGAAAGACCTGCAAAGGTAACGATACAAGCATTAAATGAAAATGGTGAGGAAATTACCATGACAGCAACAGGAAGTTTAGCAAAATGCTTCTGCCATGAAATCGATCATTTAGAAGGCATTCTTTTTACTGACCTAGTAACAGAATACATAAAGTAAAGTTTTGGAAGTATTGGGGACGGTTCTTTTTGACACAAATATCCCTCTTTGATATAATTTAGTAAAACAAATGGAGGTGTTTGGGTATGCCGAGAATGAGCAGGCAAAGAAGCGAAAGCGGTTATTACCATGTCATGATAAGAGGGAATAACAAGAAAGATATATTTAGAAAAGATGAAGAAAAAGAAAGATTTTTTGAAATCATTAAGAAGAATAAATCCGAAAATAAATGGCGCCTTAGAGCATACTGTATTATGAACAACCATGCACATTTGTTGATAGAAGAATATGAGTATGAAATCAATCAAATCATGAAGAAGATCAATGTTAGCTATGCCATGTACTACAATAAAAAATATAAAATAACCGGACATGTCTTTCAAGATCGATATAAAAGCGAAGTGGTAGAGGATGATACATATTTACTTATATTAATGAGATACATACATCAGAATCCCATAAAAGCAGGGATGGTAAAAAATATCAAAGATTATAAATGGAGCAGCTATAACGAATATATAGGAAAAGCAACAGAAAAAATAACGGATATAGATATCATAGAAATATTTTCAAAAAATAAAACAGAAGCCATAGAAGGGTTTAAAGCATTCCATAAAGAAAATGATGACAACACCTATCTGGAAGATAAAGAAGAAACATTGAAAAATGAAGAAAAAAGAGCATGGAAGATGATTGAAGACAGGTTAAATAAAAGTGCAGCCAGTAAAAAAGAGCTTGCAGAATTGCTCTTAAAAAACACAATGCTGCCTCAAAGGAGGATTGCTGAAATGCTAGAAATAAACAGAGGAGCAGTCCAAAGGATAGGCAGCAAATTAAAAGATCAAGAATGAACCAAAAAGAACCGTCCCGAAATGTTCCGGAATGTTTGGGGAATGATCACTCTTTTATTCCTAGATATGCCTTACCTTGGGTTGTTATTGTGCTGCCTTGTTTCGTTTTTCCAATTTTAATGTAATGATCGCTGTCCAATTCATTTAAGATTTTCTTTATTTTAGCCTCAGATATATTTAACCCCTTATCCATGAGGGCATTTTTTATAGAATTTCTACCAACTTTTTTGCCTTTTGAAACTAAACTATATATTTCTGCTAAAACGGTTTTATATAAATTGCTGTTATTTTTCTCTATAACACTGATATTTAATTGATAGGGCTGCATATAGTAAGGCAGATTCTTAAATGTTAAATTGTCAGACATTCCAAGTGTATTGCACATATAATCGACTATGTTCTGCAATTCTCTAATATTACCGGGCCAATTATATGAATCAAAATATTCTTTTATATCACCAGGTATAGTAAGGGTTCTATTATAATTAAGTTTTGCGAAATAATTTATTAGAAATGGAATATCAGTACTTCGTTTTTTTAGAGATGGAATGTTTATAGGCAGTGTACACAGACGAAAGAATAAGTCTTCTCTGAATGTGCCTTCTTTTACCATGTGATTCAGATTTTTATTTGTTGCTGCAATTATTCTTACATCAATGGGAATAAATGAGCTGCTGCCTAACTTTCGCACTTCACGTTCTTCTAAAACTCTTAATATTTTTTTCTGCAAATCTAAAGAAATATCACCAATTTCATCAATAAAAAGTGTTCCGGTATGAGCCTCTTCAAATAATCCTATTTTCCCGCCTTTCTTAGCGCCGGTAAAGGCACCTTCTTCATATCCAAAAAGTTCACTCTCCATAATACTGGGCGTTAGTGCTGCAAAATTACAGGGTACAAATGGTTTGTTATATCTTGTTGATTCATTATGAATAGATTGAGCAAATAATTCCTTACCGGTACCACTTTCACCAACAAGAAGTATATTCAGATTTGTATTGGAAAACTTTTTTGCAAGTTTTATGGTATTATGAATTTCTTGACAATTACCTAATATATCTTGAAAGGTGTATTTAGCAACTTGTCCTTTATCTTTTAGAGTTTGTCTTATTTTTGTTTCTGCCTTTTTCACATCAGCAACAGGATGCAATGATGCCACAACACCGTTAATTGTCCCATGCTGTACAATTAAATTTTTGTTGATAACATAATGCTTGCTTTTATACTTAATGATTTCATTTTTAGAATTTTCTCTTATATTTAGAGTTTCACCCAGCTCGAATTCGGGAAATACTTCATCCACATTTTTTTGAAGTACCATTTCATCGTTTAAATTTAATATTTTTTCTGCTGTACTATTAATGCTGATTATCTTTTTTTGAGAATCAATGGCTATGATGCCTTCATTAACGGAATTTAATATGACTTCTATTCTAGCTTTGAGCTGCTGGTTTTCTTTTAGCGTGTTGATAGATTTCACTGTTCTTTGCAGAATATGACTGATATATTCTCTGGAAACCGCATCCAGTGTTTTTTCTGGTAGATTTAGTCGGTGTACAATATTCGAATATACAGAGAATGCAATGGTATTGGTTCCTAAATCAATACTTGTTTTGATTTGTGGAGGGACCAAAGAAGACATGCCGGTAGTGATAGCTGTTTTAATATTACTGGGGACATCTTCAGATTGAGAAGGGTAATATGGCAATAGATTGATATGTTCTATGCCTACATTTTTGATAATATTTATAGACTCTATTGACATCTCATAATTATTTTGTACTAAAATGGCATTAGTGCCTTTTTCTAACTCAAGTAATTTATGTATTTTTTCAAAGTTTAGAGTTCTAGATATAATAATATAATCTTTTTTTAACTTATGTTTTATTTTATTGAGCACAGCATTTGAAGTCACCAGATATATTTCAGTTCTTTCATGATTTTTGGGCTCCAGGCCGCTTTCCATTGACCAGCCTATAATTTCAAGATATTCACCAAAAATATTATTAAACTCTTTTATGATGGATGCACATGTAACGATAGTTTGGCTAACTATACATATTGTTTTTTTCATTATATCCTCCTCTTGAATTAGGATTAACCTAATTATATCCTAATATTATTCTAATAAAAACCTTATAAAAGTCAATATTGTATGATTTGACTTAAATTAAAGAAAAAAAGGGCTGAATTTATTAAAAAAATTAATAATATTTTTTGGCATATGATTTGCTCTAGTTAATTTTAAGTAAGGAGGTGTGTTTTATGATATTTTTTAACTAAAAGTGCTGATAGCATTATATGAAGTAATAATAGTTTCAATATCATTCTACGTTATTTATTTTAATGCATTTAATAAAAATTTCAGGAAGGTAGATAAAATGGAAAATATATTGGTTGTTCCAGGTCCTGGAAATATTCCTAAGGACATATTAGAAGTATACTCAAAAGATGTGATACATCATAGAACCGATACATTTGTCAAAGAGTATAGAAAGCTAAATGACAATATTCAAAAAGTCTTTAAAACAGAAAATACAGTTGTAACATTAAGTACATCCGGTACCGGAGGAATGGAAGCTTCAGTAGTCAATTTATTTTCACCGGGTGATAAAGTTTTAGTAATCAATATAGGCAATTTCGGGGATCGATATATTGAAATATGCAATGCCTATTCATTAAACACTTTCTCACTAGATTATAAGTGGGGTACCACATATAACCTTAAAGAAGTAGAGGCATTCATACTAAAAAATGCTGATTTAAAAGGTGTTTTAGTAACCCATAATGAAACTTCTACCGGCGTGCTAAATTCAATAGAACCCCTTGCCAAATTGACAAAAGACACAAATATATTGCTAGTAGTAGATGCATGCACAGGATTATTAGTAAATGAATTTGAATTTGATTTATGGGGTGTTGATTGTGCTATAAGCTGCAGCCAAAAAGGATTTTCTTTACCAACGGGACTGGCTTTTATAGCATTAAGCAAAAAAGCGGAAAAGGCAATGGATTATAGTAAATGCCCAAAATATTTTTTCAATCTAAAAACCTATATTAAATCATATGAAGAACATGGCTATACACCTTTTTCACCTAATACGAGTGTCATAAGAGCGGCTTCTTATTCAGTTGAAAAAATTCTCGAAAAGGGTCTTGATAATATAAGAGCTGAAAGTAATGAATTAAGAGCGCATGTTGTTAGCAGAATTGAAAAAATAGGATTCAAAGTTTTTTCGGATGACACTACTCGTAGTAATTCTGTTTTAGTCATAGACCTTTGTGGAAAAACTTCAATGAAGCAAATGAAAAAGGATTTTGAAAAAAACCACAATATAACCTTGTCGTTAGGGAAAAATGAGTTTGCCGATACTGCATGGCGGATTGGAATTTTGCCTCCTATGGATAAGAAAAAAATAGATCATGTTATGGATTTGGTTGAAAAATATATAGCCAAGTGATTTCCTTATAAAAAGTTTATTAGAAAAAAAGGAGAGGTTAAAATGAGTATTGTTGATAAATATAAGAACATGTCTGACGCTTCTAAAATTCTTTTGTATATGCTAATTGGAGCAATATTGGGCATTATATTTGGAGAAAAAGCTACAATTGTAAAACCTATAGGTGATATATTTATTCGACTCTTAATGATGGCAGCCATACCGCTAGTATTTTTTAACCTTCTATCTGCCATTACAGGCTTATCGGATGTTCGTACAGTTGGAAGAATAAGTACAAAGATAATGGTATATTATTTAACAACTACTGCTTTTGCCGTTACAGTAGGACTCGTTATGATGAATATAATAAAACCTGGACTGGGAATGGTATTGGAAGGGGACGTTCCCACTGATATTGCAGCTGTTCCCAGTGTGTCTGAAATCATCATCGATCTCTTTACAAAAAATATTGTAGCCTCATTTGCAAAAGGAAATGTAGCACAAATAGTGGTATTTGCTGTAATATTGGGTGTATGTACGCTTTTTTTGCCAAAAGACAAAAAAGATGCATTAGAGAAGGGATTTACGCTTCTAGCCGATTTGTTTAGAAAAATGGTTGCAATCGTACTAAAATTTGGTCCATTAGGTATTGGCGCTCTTGCTGCAAATACTGTAGGGAAGTATGGCTCTTCAATATTTGGTCCATTAGCAAAATTTATTGGTGCTGTTTGGTTAGCGGATTTATTTATGATTTTAGTATATTTGATACTTTTAGCGACTATCGCGAAAATGTCACCTATAACCTTTTTAAAGAAGTCAGCCCCACTTTATGCGGTTACGACAGCGACTTGCAGCAGCTTAGCAAGTCTAACAGCTTCGATGGATATTGCGGAGAAAAGATTTAAATTTCCCAAGAAGATATACTCTTTCACGCTGCCTTTGGGTGCACAATTAAATAAAGACGGAACGTCTGTATTTTTGGCTGCAGTTTTGATATTTACTTCACAGGCTTGTGGTATCTCTTTGTCTATTGAACAACAAATCAGTGCGGTTTTAATCGGCTTAATACTTTCAGAAGGCTCCGGAGGAATCCCAGGTGGCGGCATCGTAATTGGTATGATATTTGTTAATGCTTTTGGCCTGCCATTAGAAGTAGGCGCTATAGTTGCAGGAATATATAGATTGATTGACATGGCCAGTACGACAATTAACTGTATGGGTGATATGGTAGGTACAGCTATAGTTGTAAAATCAGAAAGTAAAAAAAACGAATACGCTTTTAACTCAAATCAATAGTATGAGTTATGTATAATGAAATATATAACAATATTAGTCATTTCTCCATAGTCTTTTCATCATTTTTTCTAGGTCTTTAATATAATATAAAAACAGCATTATTTATCGTACTCATCCTAGTGAGTAGGCGGGACGGTTTTTCTTGGTTCAAATTCGAACCAAAAAGAACCGTCCCTTAATGTTTTTGTCCAAAAAATGAAAGGAAGCAAATGAGGATTTTAAACAACAAGATTGAAGTAGACCGAAAAGTATTCAGTATTGGTATGGTTTATAATAAAAATTGAAAGTGAGAAGTATGGTGGCGTAATGTATTTAAATCAATAAAATACCTACAAATTTGCCACAATTAATTGGATTAATATTGAGCTTTTCAGAATAGAGGAGCGTGACATATACTTTAGTTAAAGAGGAGGAGCGTATTTAAATGAATGAGCGGTGTGCACAGCTTATTAACATGCTTATGTCAAGAGGTATAACTGTCAAAGTGTCGGATTTAGCTGGTGCTCTAAAACTTTCTTCCAGGACTATCCGGTATGATTTGGATAAGATTGATGATTTTTTGAAAAAGAATCAATTACCGCAGCTCACCAGGAAACCACATTCAGGCATCAAATACACACCATCGACATGCCAGAGACAAAAAATTCATTCACTTCTTGAAGGGCTTAACAGCTATGATTACATTTTAACGCCACAGGAACGAAAGAGAAATATCTTAGCGGAACTTTTTAAGGCCAAAGACTATATCACTATAGAAGATATGGCCACCCATATTTCCGTAAGCAGGGGTACGGTTTTAAATGACCTCAGGGATATTAGGCAGTGGTTTTTAAACCAAGGCCTTCGGCTGGAATCTTTACCTCACTTTGGAATCAAGATCAGAGGCAGCGAAAAGGACGTGCGCAGAGCAGCAGTATCTTTTTTGTCGGAGAACATAGATACAGAAAATGCACTGCACCTTTTAAAAGATCCTATTCCCAGAAAGATTAATATAGTCACCGTCCGCCAGATTAAAAAGCTATTCGAAGACATTGACAGCTTACCTATTGAGGAAACCATCGCCTTTGCTGAAAAGCAGTTGAAGATAACCTTTTCCGATAATGCTTTTTCCAGTTTGGTAATTCACCTGGCCTTGGCCATAAAACGCATACAGTCCGGCAAAATTATCGCCATGTCGGAGGATGAGCTGTCAAAACTCAGACCCAGCAAGGAATTTGAGGTTGCCACCCTTATGGTGGCTGAGCTGGAGAAAAGATACAATATTGAGATTCCCAAAGATGAAATTGGCTATATTACCATGCATCTTTTGGGCGGAAAAGTTACGGCATTAGATACTTTTGCCAATAAAAACTGGGCAGATTTTCAGATTCTGACGGATAAGCTGATTAAAAATGTGCAGAAAGAATTTAAGATGGACTTTTTAGCTGATGAGGAATTATATAGTGGCTTGATAAAACATTTGGAGCCGACTATTTACCGGCTAAAACATGACCTTCCTCTTAAAAATCCCATTCTTCAGGAAATAAAAGAAAACTACCCTGTTATCTTTAAGGTGGTTAAGAACTCCTTAAAACCCTTGGAGGACTATATCGGTTCTAAAATACCCGACGAAGAAACAGGCTTTATCGCTGTTCATTTTGGTGCAGCAATAGAGAGAAACAACAGGGTATTAAACAGCAAATATAAATCCGTAGTAGTCTGTGGTACCGGGGTAGGCACTGCAAAACTGCTGTGTGACAGGATAAAAAGCAAGTTTGCAAATATTGAGATTCTTGGAACGGTTGCTGCCAGACAGATAGAGGAATTCTACAATGAGAAGGGTCTGGATCTAATTATCTCAACGGTGCCGGTTGAAGGTACCAATATACCTCAGATAGTGGTTACCCCTTTGTTGTTGGAAGATGACGTAGCTAAGATATATAAATTTTTAAGTGCCAATCTGCCCAAAAGGTCCGAAGCGGATAACCCCCTTCCGGTTTTAGACGGGCTTTTGGATATAATCGAAAAAAACTGTATGATAAGAGACCGAAACATGTTGACTAAAGATCTATCAAAGTTTTTGAAGGTTAAAATGCGTACTTGCTTGAAGGAAGATACACAGCCTGTGTTAAGAGACTTATTGACGGAGAAAACCATCAAGGTGAATGTTGGGGCAAAAGATTGGGAAGAGGCGATACGGATAGGGGGTGCCATGCTGGTGGAAAATGGCTTTGTGGAGAAGCGCTATGTGGATGCTATGATAAAAAGTGTTAAAGAGCTGGGGCCATATATTGTCATAGCATCAGGGGTTGCTATGCCTCATGCCCGTCCGGAAGACGGAGTGAAAGAGGCCTGCATGAGTATGATAACGCTTAAAGAGCCTGTTGTCTTTGATAACGATGAGCCGGTGAGACTTATAGTCGGACTTGGTGCAGCGGATCATCATACCCATTTAAAAGCCCTTTCTCAACTAATGAAGCTCCTTGCCGATAATACCAGCTTAAATCGTCTCTTCAAAGCTACCACAATAGAAGAAGCGGTTCATATAGTCAAAAATTGTTCGAATCTTGAATGAATCAAAAGAACAGAATAAAGGTCAGAAACCGGTTTATAGAATATTGGAGGAGTTTGATTATGAAAAAACTGAGAGTGTTGACAGTCTGTGGGATGGGGTTGGGCACCAGCTTGATGTTGTTGATGAATATTGAAGAAATAGGCAAAAAATATGGTGTAAAAATAGAGGGAGAGGCGGTGGATATTGGCTCCTACAAAGGCATAGCCTGTGATATCGTTGTTGCGGCATCTGAAATAGCCAAGCAATTGGATTGTGGAGGGATACCGGTGGTGCTCATTGATGACATCATTGATAAAGCCAATATAGAAGCTAAACTTGCACCGTATTTGGCATAATGTCGTATTTCCGCTTGTATTGATAAAGGGGGCAGATACATGAAACACTTAACGAAGGTTAACATCAGCATCATCGGAATGGGACGTGCAAAATAACAGAGCTTTAACATCAACATGAAAGAAAGAGGAAGGAAAATGATGAAAGCGAATCGCATGATCTATATGTCCAGATGTCAGATCAGGGACCGAATCCGGCAATATCCGGTGGCACTTCTGCCCATAGGTGCTACCGAGCAGCATGGACATCATCTCCCGGTGGGAACAGATATATTCTTGGCAGAGAAATTATCTGAAAGGGTAGCGGAACAGACCGGAGCATTGAT